>NZ_JBHUWD010000028.1:0-63996 GCF_042670205.1 Luteimicrobium sp. NPDC057192
CCGGCGTGGTACCCCGCCACCGGGCATCCCGCGCTCTGTAGCGCGGCAGGGGCCAACCCTCGCGTGGTCCACCGGCAGCCGGCTTACCTGGCGGGCGCGGACCCCGTGTTCGGCACGAAAGGTGCTGATCAGGAGAGCTCGGTGCGGAGCTCCTCCGGGACCGGCTGGACGCGGACGTCGTCCTCGTCGACCTCGTAGTCCGTCGAGCGCGTGCTGTCGGCGGTGTCCTTGACCTTGCAGGCCCGCAGGACGAGCGTCCCGACCGTCGCGATGACGGCGTTGAGCACGAACGCGGTGATCCCGATGTACACGGTGGTGTGCGTCCACGGGATCGCGGCGATCGAGCCGCCGAAGTGCTTGCCGGTCGCCGGGTTCACCACGTTGTACGCGGCGATCGTCCCGAAGACCATGCCCGCGGCCCACCCGACGAGCAGCGCCCACTTGTTGAACCACCGCGTGTACAGCCCCGCGACGATCGCCGGGAACGTCTGCAGGATCCAGATGCCGCCGAGGAGCTGCAGGTTGATCGCGGACGACTGGTCCATCCCGAGCACGAAGACGAGCGCCCCGACCTTGACGAGCAGCGACACGAGCTTGGAGACCTTGGCCTCCGACGCGGGCGTGACGTCCGGCTTGAACAGGTCGCGGTAGATGTTGCGCGTGAACAGGTTGGACGCGGCGATGGACATGATCGCGGCGGGCACGAGCGCGCCGATCGCGATCGCGGCCAGCGCGATGCCCGCGAACCACGACGGGAACGCGTCGAGGAACAGCTGCGGGACGACGAGCTGCGCGTTGACCTTGCCGTTGGTGTCGATCGGCTGCGTCCCCGCCTTGATGGCGACGTACCCGAGGAGCGCCAGGAAGCCCAGCATGAGCGAGTACAGCGGCAGGACCATCGAGTTGCGGCGGATGGTGTTGCGGCTCTTCGTGGCCAGCACCCCGGTGATCGAGTGGGGGTACATGAACAGCGCCATCGCGGAGCCGAGCGCGAGCGTCCAGTAGGCGTTGAAGCTCGCGGGTCCGGGGATGATCGCGCCCGCCGCCTTCCCGGTGGCGGGGTTCACGGTCGACATCTTGTCGTCCGCGGCCGAGAAGATCGACGACCAGCCCCCGAACTTGCTCGGCAGGTAGATCACCGCGACGACGATCGCCAGGTAGATCAGCAGGTCCTTGACGACCGCGATGAGCGCCGGAGCCCGCAGGCCGCCCGTGTAGGTGTAGGCCGCGAGCACGACGAACGCGATGATGAGCGGCAGGTCGTTGGTGAAGGTGTTGCTCGACGACCCGAGGCCCAGAACGGTGAGCACGGCCTTCATGCCGACGAGCTGGAGCGCGATGTACGGCATGGTCGCGACGATGCCGGTGAGCGCGACCGCCGTGGACAGCCAGCGCCCGCCGTAGCGCCCGCCCACGAAGTCCGCCGGCGTCACGTAGCCGTGGCTGCGCGAGACCGACCAGAGGCGGCTCATCAGCAGGAACACGATCGGGTACAGCACGATCGTGTACGGGACGGCGAAGAAGCCGCTCACGGCCCCGGTCGCCCACATCGCGGCGGGCACGGCCACGAACGTGTACGCCGTGTAGAGGTCGCCGCCCAGCAGGAACCAGGTCACCCACGAGCCGAACCCGCGGCCGCCGAGGCCCCACTCGTCGAGGCTCTTGAGCCCCCGGTCCTCCGCGGACGTGCGCCACCGGGAGGCCATGAAGCCGATGCCGGCCACGATGACGAACAGGATGATGACGATCGTCAGCGCGAGGCCGGCGATGTCGCGGTGACCGCTGGCGTCGGGCGCCGCGGCGGGGAGCGTCACGGCCGGGAGCGTGACGGTAGGGAGCAGGAGCGCGTTCACCGGGCACCCCCGTCCTGGCCGTCGACGCCGTCCGCGCCGTCGGGCGCGCCGTCGTCGGCCCCGGGGGCGGCGTGGCGGGCGGGACGGCCGCCGCCCTGGGCGGCCTGGTCGCGCACGACGGCGCGGCGGCGCCGGTCCTCCTTCATCATCACGACGTACGCGACGTACAGGAGCCCGGCGTCGATGAACACCCACAGGAGCTGGTACCAGTAGAAGAACGGCATCCCCGCGAGCTCCGGGTCGTGGCGCGCGTAGATCGGGACGACGAGCGGCAGCACGATCCCGATCGCGATGAGGACGCCGGCGACCGCGTACGGGCCGGGTCGGGCCGGCCCTCGGACCGGCGTGTCGGGGCGCACACCGTGTCGGGGCGCGTCAGGGCTGGGGACAGGTTGGGGCACGTTCGACTCCTTCGTCTCTTCGTTGAGCGAAGTCCATCGGGTCCGCGCCGGGATCGCCGGCCGGACCTGGGCCCGGTCCGCGGATCGGTCGGCGGGATGTCGTCAGACGATCCGTGCCCCGGGCGATGGGCCGACGGCAGTATAGACATCGTCCACGGCACCCACGGCCGTCCACGACGCGGCGATCGCGAGCGCGTGCTGGCGGCTCCGCGCGAGCGCGGCGACCGTCGGGCCGGAGCCCGAGAGCATGACGCCGAGCGCGCCGGCGTCGCGCGCGACCTCGATGGTGTCGCGCAGGTGCGGGGCGAGGCCGAGGGCCGGCTCCTGCAGGTCGTTGTGGAGCAGGGCGCCGAGCGCGGTGGGGTCGCCGGCCCGCAGCGCCTGCATGAGGGGGGTGTCGTCGGCGAGCGCCGGGTCGGCGGGGACGCTGCCGCCGCCGGCGTGGGAGGCGTCGAACGCGTCGAAGACCCGGGCGGTGGACAGCCCCTCGTCGGTTACGGCGAGCGCCCAGAAGAACTCGCCACGGACCATCGCGGGCGTGAGCACGTCGCCGCGGCCGGTGCCGACGGCGACGTGGCCGTGGAGCGCGAAAGGCACGTCGGCGCCGAGCCGGGCGCCGAGGTCGGTGAGCTCGTCGCGCCCGAGACCCGTCTCCCACAGCGCGTCGCAGGCGACGAGCGCGGCGGCGGCGTCGGCGGACCCCCCGGCCATCCCGCCGGCGACGGGCACGCCCTTGACGATCGCGAGGTGCACGTCGGCCGGGACGCCCGTGTGCTCGGCGAGGAGCTCGGCGGCGCGCCACGCGAGGTTCGTCCGGTCCGTAGGGACGCGCTCGGCGTGCGGCCCCTCGACGGCGATGGACACGCCCCGACCGGCCGGCACCGCGGTCGCGGTGACCTCCTCGAACAGGGAGACCGCCTGGAAGATGTTGACGAGCGGGTGGTAGCCGTCGGGGCGGACGACGCCGACCCGGAGCGACAGGTTGACCTTGCCCGGCGCGCGGACGGTCACCGCGGGCTCGGGCGCGGCCGCCAGGTGCGCCGTCATGAGGTCACCTGGGCGGCGAAGGCCTCGGCGATGCGCGCGAAGTCGGTCACGGTGAGCGTCTCGCCACGCGCGGACGGGTCGACGCCGGCCGCGACGAGGACGCGTTCGGCGGCCTCGCCCGAGCCGGCGGTCCGGGCGAGCGCGGCGCGCAGGGTCTTGCGGCGCTGGGCGAACGCGGCGTCGACGACGGCGAAGACCTCCTCGCGCGTGGCGGTGGTGGCGGGCGGGTCGCGCCGCTCCAGGGCGACGAGCGCCGAGTCGACGTTGGGCACCGGCCAGAAGACGCTGCGCCCGACCGTCCCGGCCCGGCGCGCCGACGCGTACCAGGCGGCCTTGACGCTGGGCACGCCGTAGACCTTGGAGCCGGGGGCCGCGGCGAGGCGGTCGGCCACCTCGGACTGCACCATCACGAGGACGCGCTCGAGCGTGTCGAAGCGCTCGAGGAACGTGAGGAGGACGGGCACCGCCACGTTGTACGGGAGGTTCGCGACGAGGGCCGTCGGCGCCTCGCCGGGCAGCTCGGTGACGTCCAGGGCGTCGCCGGGGACGACGGTCAGCCGCTCGGCGAGCTCGGGGGAACGGCCGGCGACGGTCTCGGGGAGCTGCCGCGCGAGCGTCGGGTCGATCTCGACCGCGACGACGCTCGCCCCCGCCTCGAGGAGCCCGAGCGTGAGCGACCCGAGCCCGGGACCGACCTCGACGACCCGCTCCCCCGCCTCGACGCCCGCGGTGCGGACGATGCGGCGGACGGTGCCGCCGTCGTGCACGAAGTTCTGGCCCCACGTCTTCGTGGGGCGGACGCCGAGACGCCCTGCCAGGTCCCGGATCTCGGCCGGGCCCAGCAGGGCGCCTCGGTGGTCGGTCATGGCGGTGAGCCTACCGGCCGGGGGTGTGCTCGGTCGCTCAGAGGAGACCGAGCTTGGCCGCGCAGGCGGGCCACTGGCCCCAGCCGGAGCGCGCCTGGAGCTTCTGCGCGAGCGCGGTCTGCGTCGCGGCGGAGGCGTCCGTCGGCAGGCCCGTGCCGCCGAGCGACTGCCACGTGCCCACCGTGAACTGGTAGAGCCCGTAGTAGCCGGCCGGGTTCACGGCCTTGGGGTTGCCGCCCGACTCGCACTGCGCGAGCTTGGCCCACACGCCCGACGTCGGGGCGCTGCCGGCCGACGAGCTGCTGCCCGACGAGGACGACGAGCCGCTGGACGACGACGAGGAGCTCGAGGACGACGAGCTCGAGGACGACGAGCGCGTCGTCGAGGTGACGACGGGCTTCGGCTCGGGCTTCGGCCGCTCCTTGGTCCCGGTCACGACGACCTTGCTCACGGGCTTCGTCGTGACGCCCTTGCTGAGGACGGTCTTCGCCTCGACCTTGCCGTCGACGTAGGTGACCCGGTAGGTCGTCGTGTAGACGCCCTTCTTCCCGGCCTTGGTGACCGCGGAGCCGAGGTCGGCGTACCGCGACGCGTCCTTCTTGTGGACCGTCTTGAACGCGACGGACTTGGTGTGCTTGACGTTCTTGACGGCGACCCGCTCGACGACGAGCGCGACGTCGGGCGAGCCGGTGCGGGGCTCGACGGACACGCGGTCGCGCGCGCCGAGGGTGATGTCGAGCTGCTTGAGCACGCTGTCGACGCCCTGGCTCGGGTCCTGGACCACGCGGGTCTTGCCGTCGGCCACCACGGCGACCGGGCCGGAGGCCGCGAGCTCGAGGCCGAGGGCCGGGCGGCCGCCGGCCTGCGAGCGGTTGGCGACGAGGCTGACGTCGGAGCCGCGTGCCTCGAGCGCTCCGAGCGCCTCGCCGGCGTCGAGCGCGGTGGTCCACACGGTGGTCTTGGTGCCGTCCACGTCCACCGTGACCTGGTGGCCGTAGCGGACGACGATGCGCTCGCCGTCGTGCAGGGAAGCGTCGGGGCCCGGGGAGACCACGTCGTGGTCGCCGAGCTCGATGCCCTTCTTCTGGAGGAGGTCGCCGACGCTGCCGGCAAAGGTGCCGGCCGTCGACGACTCGCCTGCCACGTCGAGGGTGACCGACTTGTGGGCGCCGGCGTAGACGGCGCCGCCGCTGACGAGGACCGCGACCGCGGCCCCTGCGGCGATCCAGGGCCAGCGGCGGTGCCGGCTCCGGGTGGTGGTGGCAGCGGTGGCCGCGGGCTCGGTGCCCGGCGTCGTGCTGCCGTGGGGGGTGTCCTGGGGAGAAGTCACTCGAGTCCAGTCGTCGAGCGGCCCGGGCACGGAGGCGAGGTGGCGCGCGTGGCACCCCGGTGCCGGGTCGCGGGGTTGCCGCGACCCGGGGTGCGGGCTCGTGCCCGCCCGGTTCTCGTGCTCCGATCCGGCTGTCAGCGTTCGACCGTAACCGATCCGTGATCTCCTACGAAACCCCTGTGCGGATTTGTGCCCGGTATTACCGGAAACAGATCGAAGGCGGTGGGAATTCGCGGCGAAAACGGCGTCAGCCGGTCATGGCCGGTCAGTACCAGCCGTAGTGGTGCGAATGGGACAGAGCACCGCAAGGCGTGTGGTAACGGCCCTTGATGTAGCCGAGGCCCCACGTGATCTGGGTCTTGGCGTTCGTGCGCCAGCCCGGGCCGGCGCTCGCCATCTTGCGGCCCGGCAGCGCCTGCGGGATGCCGTGCGCGCCGCTGCTGCTGTTGTGCGCCGACACCCGCCAGCCCGACTCGCGGTTCCACAGGGAGACGAGGCACGTGTACTGGCGGGTGCTCCAGTGCTTGCGACGGACGAGGTCCTTCGCGATCGCCTTCGAGTACGCGACCGTGGCGTGCTTCGGGCTCTTGCGCGTGCCCTTCACGACGACCTTCTTGACCATCGTGCTGTGCGTGCGCACGACCTTGCGGGCCGTGACCCTCCCGTCGACGCGGGTGATCCGGGTGACCGTCGAGCGCGTGCCCGCGTGACCCTTGCGCTTCACGTAGGAGCCCAGCACCTTGTAGCGCTTGCTCGACTTCACGACCTTCGTCGTGCGCTTGACGTGCTTCTTCGTCCTCACGTTCGCAACGGTCACGCGCTGCACGGTGACCTTTCCGGCCACGCCGGCGCGCTTGTCGGCGGCGCTCGCCGGGCCGAGGCGGAGGCGGTCGTTGCTGTCGGCGCGGACGTTCGCCGCCGTGAGGAGCGCGCCGACGGTCGCATGGGGGGCCGTCGTGACGATGTTCCGGTGCCAGCTCTTGGCGTACAGCCGGACACGCGCGCCCGCGGGCAGCTTCGTCGTGCGGTGCGCGGTGGTGGTCTTGGTGACCGCGCCCGCGACGGGCGCGACGGTCGCCGTCGCCGCGTCGGCGGCCTGCGGGGCCAGCGCCACGCTGCCGGTGACGCCGACGCTCGTGAGCGTCAGGGCGACGACGGCGGCCGCGAGCGCACGGCGCGGGCCGCGGCGCGGGGCGATCGGCTCAGCGGTCTGGTCAAGGGGGCTCGGGGCCATGGGAGCAGTCCTCGGGTCGTGCCGCACGGCCTCCGTCGCGCGGCGGGTGCCGGGACGAGCGACCGAGTAAATGTGCGGTCCGTGATCTGTTCGTGATAGCGCGAGATTCGCGCCGTCGTGTGCCACAGGTCGGGCGTTCACGGTCGTGGGGGGCGGGGCGGGAGGGGCGTGCGGGGGACGGGGGCGCTCGGGGGGCGTCGCCCCGCCGCTGGCGGGGGGGGACTGCGGTGTCGCGGGCGCCCCTGCCGTGGGCGGGGCGGCGCCGCGCCGGGCGCCGGGGGCCGCCGCCCCCCCCGCGCCCCCCGCCCCCCCCCCACCCACGGCGGGAGGGGTGCGGGGCGGCAGCGGCGCCGCCCCGCACCAGCAGGGCCGGTCAGTACCAGCCGGTCGCCTGCGAGTGGCCCCAGGCACCGCACGGGGTGCCGTAGGAGCCTGCGATGTAGTTCAGGCCCCAGGTGATCTGGGTCCTCGCGCTCGTGCGCCAGTCCGAGCCCGCCGAGGCGAGCTTCGAGGCCGGGAGCGACTGCGGGATGCCGTAGGCGCCGCTCGACGCGTTGGTCGCGGTGACGCTCCAGCCCGACTCGCGGTTCCAGAGGTTCACGAGGCACTGGTACTGGTCGCCGCCCCAGCCGCGCGCCGCGACCATCGAGGCGGCGATCGCCTTGGCACCGGACGGGCCGGCCGGGATCGGGTCGGACTTCGTGCCCTTGACGAGGATCCGGTCGACCGCCGAGTTCATGACCTTGACGGTCGTGCGCTTGACGACCTTGCCGTCGATCGTCGTGACGCGCTTGACCGTCGTCTTGACGCCGTCGTGGCCGGCGCGCTGGACCTTGGTCCCGGCCGACGCGAGGCGGTGGGAGTCCTTCTTGACGATCGTGTGAGCGCGGGCGGCCGTCTTCGTCGTCTTGTTCGTGACGTCGACCTTGTGGACCGTGACGGTCGCGACGAAGCCGTACTTCTTCTGGGCCTTCGTGGGCGGCGTCAGGACGATCTTGTCGTCCTTGTCCGTGGTGACGTGGTGCGCGGCGAGAAGCTTGCCGACCGTGGCGGTGGCCGTGTCGGTCGTGCGGACCTTCCACGAGTGGGCCACGACGTGCACGGCGCCGGCCGGCAGCGTGGTCGCGGTGGTGGCGTTCTTCTTCGCGGCGATCGGCTTCCCGGTGAGCGGGGTGCGACCGTTCGTGAGGTCACGGGTCGCGGCGTGGTCGCCGCGGTCCAGCGTGGTCGTCGTGGACGAGCTCGGGGAGGCGGCAGCGGCGTCGGCGGGTGTGCTGCCGAGGCTGGAGGCCTGGGCGACGGCGATGCCGCCGACGACGGCGAGGCCGCCGACGGTGGCACCCACCGCGAGGAGGCGGCGGCGGAGGCGGAACGAGTGCTCGCTGTGGCGGCGCTCGGAGCGGGTGGTCGGTGCGGACGTCTGTGCGGGGCGAGGCGAAGTCATGCAGGTCCTTGCTGGTGCCATCCGGGCACGACGGGCGGTGGGCGTGAAAGCGCTCCCAGCCAACGACCCCGACGGCGCGACAGGACCGGGCGCAGTGAGGCGGCACCGGACCTGGACAGTCCAGGGCACGGGTCGGGCGACGCCCGTAGCGTCGCCCGGTGGCTCCGTCCGCCGATCCGGCGGTTCGAGTGCATGACGCTAGGCGTGGCCCCGCGCAGGTCCAAACCGTCCGTGCGAGGTGTGCGAGGTCGCGCCCGGTTCATCCGTAACGGAAGCCGAGATCTTCACCGCGCACGCACACGCCGTCCCGGGGTCGGTTCCAACTGGGACGACCGTCCAACTGGACGAACGACCTGGACGAGCGACCCACATGGGGTCGGCCGGGCGCCCACCCCGACCCGGAGGTGCGTGCCGGTCAGTACCAGCCGGTGGCCTGGGAGTGTCCCCACGCCCCGCACGGCGTGCCGTACCGGCCCGCGATGTAGTTCAGCCCCCAGGTGATCTGGGTCTTGGCGTTGGTCCGCCAGTCCGACCCGACCGTGGCCATCTTCGAGCCCGGGAGCGCCTGCGGGATGCCGTACGCACCGCTCGACCCGTTCGACGCCGTGACGCGCCAGCCGGACTCCCGGTTCCACAGGGACACCAGGCACGAGAACTGGGACGAGTCCCAGCCGCGGTCCGCGACCATCGCCTTCGCGATCGCCTGCGCCGACCCCGGCGAGACCACGACGGTCGACGGGTCGGGCACCGCCATCGTGCCCACCAGGACGACCTCGTCGACCGGCTCAGCCGTGACCTCCTGGCTCACGAGCGTGCGCGAGACCTCGACCCCACCCTTGGTCGAGACGGTGTAGGTGCGCTCGATCGAGCCGACGCGCCCGGTCGTCTTGACGACCTTCTGGCCCTTGGGCAGCGAGGGGTCCTTGATCTCCTTCGAGTCGAAGGCGATGACCTGCGTGACGTGCGACTTCGAGGACTTCCCCCGGTTCACGACGACGACCATGCCGTCGACGGCAGCGGCGCCCACCGGCGCCGACGTCGTGTCCTTCGACCCGAGCTCCACGCCCGCGTCGGTGAGCACCTGCCCCACGGTCGACGCCGACGTCGTCACCGGCACGTCCTGGCCGTCGACGAGCACGTGCAGCGACTTCGTGGTCGAGATGCGCAGCGGCTCGCGCCCGAGCGGGGCCGAACGCGACGCGGAGGTGATCGCGCCGTCGGCGCGCGACCCGAGCGCGTCCATCAGCTCGCCGACGGTGGACGCCGTCGTCGTGATGGTCTTCAGCTCGCCGTCGTCCTCGATCGTGACCTGGCGGCTCGTGCGGACGACGATCTCGTCCACACCGCGTGCCGGCGCCGAGAGCGCCGGCTCGACGACGTCGCCCTCCTTGACCGACACGTGCTGCTGGGCGAGCACGTCGCCCACGGTCCAGCCGTACGCGTCGACGGCGCGCGTGCTGCCGTCGACGTCGAGGTCGAGGTGCCGGTGGTACACGGTGAACGCGCCCGTCGTCCCGACGACGGCCGCCAGGACCATCGCCTGCGCGCCCCAGCGCACCGGTCGGCTCGTCAGGTGCGTGCGCTCGCGCGTCCGCTGGCGGTGGCGGCTCTCGCGGAACAGCGCCGGGTGGGCCTCCGCGGTGTGGGTGTCGGTGGGGAGCTCGACGGGCGCCAGGTCGACGGGCGTCTCGGCCGGCGCCGCGTCCGCCCGGGCGGGCGGCGGCGGTGGCGTGCTCGGCGTGGCTCCCGGAGGCGGGGGCGGAACGCTCGGGCCGTCGTGCACCGGGAGCGTCACGCGCGTCGCGACGGTCGACTCGACGACGGGCGCCCACGCGCGGAGCGCAGCCGCAGCCGTCGACGTGCGGTCGACCACCGGGACCGGCCCGGACGGGGTGTCGATCATCGGGACGGGAGCGGACGTCGTCGTGACGGCGGGCTCCGGGGATGTCCGGTGCAGCCCGCTCGGCGGCGGGGGGACGGGCGGCACGGCCGGCGTCGGGAACGTACGACGCGCCCAGGCCCCGGCGAGGCGCGGGACGTCGACGTCACGGCCGAACGTGCGCGTCGGCGCGTCGGCCCGGTGCGAGCGGGACCGGCTCGGGCCGGGGCTCGGCAGCGGCGCCGGCGCCGGACGGGTGGCGGCCGACCGCGTCGTCGCGACGTCCCGGGCCCGCGTGGGCGGGCCGGCGTGGAGCGATGCCGACATGCGGGCGCCGTCGGCGCCGCCGCCCACGGGCGCGAAGTGGAGCTCGCGTCGCAGCACGGTCTCCGGCGCCGGGTGGTTCGCCGCCTGCTCACGACTCAGCTCGCGGGCGCGCTCCTCGCGTTCGCGCGCCTCCCGCAGCTCACGACGCGTCGGAAAGACCCGGGGGGCGGGCATCTCGTCGATCACGCGTGATCCGATCGTCGGCGGGACAGGGCGGTCCAAGCAGGTACTTCGTCGTTCCCCCTGACCGTCGGCAGCGGTGACCGCCGGTCGTTGGAGACGAAGATAACGGACGGGTCACGGTATGCGTCAATCGGCCGACCTCCGCGACCTGCCCGCGCGGTCACCACGTGCCGTACACCTCGGTGGTGTTCCGGGCGACGGCGGCGCAGAAGTCCGCCAGTTCCAGGCCCTGCACCTCGGCCGCCCGCCGCACCGTGCGCGGCAGGAGATAGGGCGCGTTCGGGCGTCCACGGAACGGATGGGGCGTGAGGTAGGGGGCGTCCGTCTCGACGAGGACGTGGTCGAGGGGTGTCACGGCGAGGGCCGCGCGCAGGGCGTCGTTGGCGCCGAAGGTCACCGGGCCCGCGAACGACAGGTACCAGCCGCGCTCGGCCGCGAGACGGGCCAGGGCGGCGTCGCCCGAGAAGCAGTGGAAGACCGTGCGCTCGGGGGCGCCGTCGGCCAGGAGCACCTCGACGACCTCCGCGTGCGCGTCCCGGTCGTGGATCTGGACCGGCAGGCCGAGCTCGCGCGCGAGCGCGAGGTGCGCCCGGAACGACTCCCGCTGGACCCGCTCCCCCTCCGGGCCCGTCCGGAACAGGTCCATGCCGGTCTCGCCGATCGCGCGGACGCGCGGGTTCTCCCGGGCCACGGTCGCCACGCGGGCGATCGCGTCGTCGAGCGGGACCTCGTGCCGGGGCTGCGGGTCCGGGTCGAGGCCGTCCGGGCCGACCTCGCGGACGCCCGCGTGCAGCACCGCCTCGTTCGGGTGGATCGCCACCGCGCCCACGAGCGCGTCGTGCTCGCGCACCGCCGCGTCCGTCCACGCGACGGCGTCGAGGTCGCAGCCGACCGTCACCATCCGCGGCACGCCCGCCCCCTTCGCCCGGGCGAGGTGCTCGGCGACCGTCGGGACGTGCACGGGGTCCGCTGCGCCGTCGGGACCGTCGGGGAACCACGTGCCGCCGGGCGGGGTCCCGCCCAGCACGTGGTGGATCGAGTCGAGGTGCGTGTGGTTGTCGACGACGGCGACCGGGAGGGGCTCCGGGTCCGGCGGCCAGGCGTACCGCTCCCTGCGACGACGCTGCCGTTGCTCGCTCGACGGCGTCACATCAGGCCTTCTCGCGCAGCCGCTCGAGCTCCTCCTCGACGATCGAGTCGTCGAGCTTGGTGAAGATGGGCGTCGGCTTCGCGACCGGCGTCCCCGGCACGACGGCGCGCGGCTCCCACGTGAGCAGGTCCCCGCCCGTGTAGTCGCCCGTGATGACCGGGTAGTGGCGCGAGTCGTCGTCGAGGTCGGTGACCTCCTCGATGCGCGGCAGTGGCGTCACCGTGCCCGACCCGCCGAACGTCTCGTGGACCTGCTGCGCCGAGTGCGGCAGGAACGGCGCGAGCAGCGTGTTGCAGTCGCTCACCGCCTGCGTGACCGTGTGCAGGACCGTCGCCAGGCGGTCGGGGTCGGACTTGAGCTTCCACGGCTCCGTGTCCGAGACGTACTTGTTGACGTCGCCGACGACGCGCATCGCCTCGCCGATCGCCGCGCGCTGGCGGTGCGTCTCCAGCAGGTTGCCGACCGTGCCAAACGCCGACGTCGTGGTCGCCAGCAGCGCCTCGTCGACGGGCTGCCGCTGGCCCGGCGTCGGGATCGCGCCGAAGTTCTTGTGCACCAGGTTCGCCGTGCGGTTCACGAGGTTGCCCCAGCCGGCGACGAGCTCGTCGTTGTTCCGGCGCAGGAAGTCGGCCCACGTGAAGTCCACGTCCTGGCTCTCCGGGCCCGCCGCCGCCACGTAGTAGCGGAACGCGTCCGTCTGGTAGCGCGCCAGCATGTCGCGCACGTAGATGACGACGCCGCGCGACGACGAGAACTTCTGGCCCTCGACGTTGAGGAACTCGCTCGACACGACCTCCGTCGGCAGGTTCAGCTCGCCGTACGGGCCGGGCGTGCCGCCCTTGCTGCCCTTGCCCGCGTACGCCAGCAGCTCCGCCGGCCAGATCTGCGAGTGGAACGTGATGTTGTCCTTGCCCATGAAGTAGTTCGACACCGTCGCCGGGTCGTCCCACCACGCGCGCCACGCCTCCGGGTCGCCGGACCGGCGCGCCCACTCGATCGACGCCGACAGGTACCCGATGACCGCGTCGAACCACACGTACAGGCGCTTGTTCGGGTTGTCCTCCCAGCCCTCCAGCGGCACCGGGATGCCCCAGTCGATGTCGCGCGTCATCGCCCGGGGGCGGACGTCGTCGAGCAGGTTGAGGGAGAACTTCAGGACGTTGGGGCGCCAGTTGGTGCGCGTGCGCAGCCAGGAGTCGAGCGCGTCGACGAGCGCCGGCAGGTCCAGGAAGAAGTGGTTCGACTCCACGAACTTCGGGGTCTCGCCGTTGATCCGGCTCACCGGGTTGATGAGGTCGATCGGGTCGAGCTGGTTGCCGCAGTTGTCGCACTGGTCTCCGCGCGCGCCGTCGTACCCGCAGATCGGGCACGTGCCCTCGATGAAGCGGTCCGGCAGCGTACGGCCCGTCGACGGCGAGATCGCACCCATCGAGGTCTGCTCGACCATGTAGCCGTTCTTGTGGACCGTGCGGAACATCTCCTGCACGACCGCGTAGTGGTTCCGCGTCGTCGTGCGGGTGAACAGGTCGTACGACAGGCCCAGCTGCGCCAGGTCCTCGACGATGACCCGGTTGTACCGGTCCGCGAGCTGCTGGGGGGTCACACCCTCCTGCTCCGCCTGCACGAGGATCGGCGTCCCGTGCTCGTCCGTGCCCGACACCATGAGCACGTCGTGACCCGCCATCCGCATGTGCCGGCTGTAGACGTCGGAAGGGACACCGAAACCAGCGACGTGACCGATGTGGCGCGGGCCGTTCGCGTACGGCCACGCCACGGCCGAGAGGATGTGGGTCATGGCGTCATCCTAAGTGGGCCCCCGCCGACGGTGACGCTGCGTCCACCGACGGCGACGCTGCGTTCGCCCACGGTTCGGCTGCGCGCAGGTGACGCCCCGTTCGCCGACGGTGACGCTCCGCTCGCCGATGGTGACGTCGCCTTCGCCGACGGCGACGCCCCGTTCGCCGACAGTGACGCCCCGTTCGCCGACGGCGACGTGGTCGGGGCGGTTGGGCCGGGAGGGGTGTGCGCGGTCTTCCATCCGCCTCGCTCGTTCCTCGCTTCGGCTCCCGCCAGACCCGCCACGACCGCGCACACCCCTCCCGCCCCACCCTTCGCCCGTCGTCCCACCTCAACAGCCGCTCGCCCGCCCCAGACCCCGACGGTGACGCTGTGTTCACCGAAGGTGACGGGCCGCCCGTCCGCTGTGGTGCTCGCGCTGCGCGACGACGGCCCTCGAGCCCCGACACACGTCACCATCGGCGCCGACAGCGTCACCATCGGCGAGCGGAGCGTCACCGTGGGCGAACGCGACGTCACCACCGGCGAGCGGAGCGTCACCACCGGCGAACGCGACGTCACCATCGGCGCAGGCAGCGTCACCATCGGCGCAGGTATCGTCACCATCGGCGAGCGGAGCGTCACCACCGGCGAACGGGGCGTCACCATCGGCGAGCGGAGGGTCACCGTGGGCGAACGCGCCGGTCAGCTCGCGCTCGGGACCGTCACGCGCAGGAGCCGGTCGTCGTCGGACGACGGGTCGCCCCGGCCGTCGGTGTTGCTCGTGAGGACGAGGAGGGTGTCGGTCGACGCCGTGTCCTCGGCGGTCGGGTCGAGCATCACCGTGCGCAGCCGGCCGTAGGTGCCGTGCAGCAGCCGCTGCGGGCTGCCGACCGTCGCGCGGGCCGACGTCGGTGTGCCGCTCGCGGCGGGCTCGAGCGGGACGCGCCACAACGCCTCGCCCCGGAGTCCCGTGAGATAGACCGCCGAGTCGGACACGGCCAGTCCGGACGGGCTGGCATCGTCGGTCTGCCACGTCACGAGCGGGTCCATGTAGTGGTCGGGCGGGTTGGACGGGTCGGTGCCCGCACCGTCGGCCTGCTTGCCCTCGACCTCGGGCCAGCCGTAGTTCTTCCCGGACACGACCTGGTTGAGCTCGTCCCAGGTGTCCTGCCCGAACTCGCTCGCGAACATCCGCTTGCTCGCGTCCCACCCGAGCCCCTGGACGTTGCGGTGCCCGAGCGTCCACACGCGCGTGCCGGCGGGGTTGCCGGACGCGGGGTCGCCGTCCTGCGTGACCCGCAGGATCTTCCCGCCGAGCGACCCCGGGTCCTGCGCGTGCTGCCCGGCGGTCGCGTCGCCGGTCGTGACGTACAGGTCGCCGTCGGGCCCGAACGCGAGGCGGCCGCCGTTGTGGAACTGCGCCGCGGGGATGCCCGTCACGACCGGCGTGAGCGCACCCAGGCTCGGCGACGATCCGAGCGTGAGCCGCGCCCGCACGACCTCGTTGCCCTGCGCCGTCGTGCGGTAGAGGAACACGCGCCCGTCCGACGCGAACGACGGCGACACCGCGACCCCCAGCAGCCCGCTCTCCTGCTGGTGCACGGTGGTGCTCTGCAGGTCGTCGGCGCCCGGACCCCCGACCTCGGTCTGCTTCCCCGACGCCAGGTCCACCACGACGACGTGCGCGTGGTCGCGCTCCGTGACGAGCACCTTCCCGCCCGGCAGCGGGGCGAGCCCCCACGGGGTGTCCAGGTGGGTCGCGAGCACGGTCACCTTCGGCGTTCCGGCCTTCGCGGGCATCGTGGGCTCCGCCGACGACGTCCCTTCCGTCCCGGGCGTCGTCGCCGGGGAGGTGGGCGAGTCCGCGGTGGTGGCGGGCGCCGTCGTCGGCGACACCGACGGTGCGCGGGCGGGTGACGAGCCCGTGCACCCGGAGAGCGCGAGGGCGGCCGCCGCCCCGACAGCGGCGAGCCGTGCGACGGAGGACCTCTCGGCGTGAGCCATACCTCATCGTCCGACGCGAGGTAGCACCGCGCGACCGCCCGTGACACGGTGAAGGCATGGCTGATGCGACCGTCCCCCAGATCATGCTCAACAACGGTGTCCGGATCCCGCAGCTCGGGTTCGGCGTCTTCCAGATCCCGCCGGAGGAGACGCGGGACGCGGTCGCGACGGCGCTCGAGGTGGGCTACCGGCACATCGACACGGCCCAGATGTACGGGAACGAGCAGGGCGTCGGCGAGGCGGTCCGCGCGTCGGGGATCCCGCGCGACGAGGTCTTCGTGACGAGCAAGCTGTCGAACGCCTTCCACGAGCGCGACGCGGCGCTGGCGTCGTTCGACCGGTCGCTCGAGGCGCTCGGGTTCGACCGGCTCGACCTGTTCCTCGTGCACTGGCCTCTGCCCGACGTCGGGAGCTACGTCGAGACGTGGAAGGCGATGGAGGAGATCTACGCGTCGGGCCGGGCGCGCGCGATCGGGGTGTCGAACTTCCAGCCGCACCACCTGCGCCGGCTGCACACCGAGACGACGGTCGTGCCCGCGGTGAACCAGGTGGAGATCCACCCGTACCTCGTCCAGGACGAGCTGCGCGCGTTCGACACCGAGCACGAGATCGCGACCGAGGCGTGGTCCCCGATCGCGCAGGGCCTCGTCCTCGACGACCCGGTGATCGTCCAGATCGCGAAGGACCACGGGCGCACGCCCGCCCAGGTCGTGCTGCGCTGGCACCTGCAGCGAGGGGAGATCGTCTTCCCGAAGTCGGTCACGCGCGCCCGCGTCGAGGAGAACTTCGCGCTGTTCGACTTCGAGCTCGCGGACGCCGACGTCGCCGCGATCACCGCGCTCGACCGCGGCCAGCGCACGGGCGCCGACCCCGACACGTTCAACTGGGTCCCCGCGTCGTGAGCGGACAAGACCGCGCCCCGGCGCTGCCCGCGCCGGCCGTCCCCCTCAACAACGGCACGACGGTCCCGCAGCTCGGCTTCGGCACGTACAAGGTGCCCCCGGCGGACACGGCGCGACTCGTCCGCACGGCCCTCGAGCTCGGCTACCGGCACGTGGACACGGCGGAGATGTACGGGAACGAGCGGGAGGTCGGCGAGGCCGTCCGCGACTCCGGGCTGCCGCGTGACGAGGTCTTCGTCACGAGCAAGCTCGACAACCCGCACCACTCGCCCGACGAGGCGCGGGCCGCGTTCGACCGGACCATGGACGACCTGGGGCTCGAGCAGGTCGACCTGTTCCTCATCCACTGGCCGCTGCCGACCGTGACGGACTACGTGGCGCGGTGGAGGGTGCTCGAGGAGGCGTACGCGGCCGGGCGCGCCCGCGCGATCGGGGTGTCGAACTTCCAGGTCGCGCACCTGCAGCGCCTGCTCGACGAGGCCGACGTCGTGCCGGCCGTCAACCAGATCGAGGTCCAGCCGTACTTCGTCCAGGACGAGCTCCGCGCGTTCCACGCCCGGCACGGCATCGTCACCGAGGCGTGGTCGCCCCTCGCGCGCGGCAAGGTCCTCGACGACCCCGTCGCGGCCCGGGTCGCGGCCCGGCACCGCCGCACCCCCGCCCAGGTCGTCCTACGCTGGCACCTCCAGCGGGGCGACGTCGTCATCCCCAAGGCGTCGAGCCGCGCCCGGATCGCCGAGAACGGCAACCTGTTCGACTTCGCCCTCTCCGACGACGACATGGCCACGATCACCGGGCTCGACCGGGACGAGCGCACCGGCAGCGCGGACCCCGACACCTTCGACGGCGTCCGGGGATGAGCGCCGGCGTCCGTACGTCGACGCCGTCGAGGACGCCTACCCGTTCGACCATGTGCCGCGGTGAACCTGTCCCGCCTGCCCCCGCACCGCATCGATCACCCCTGCGGATCGGCACCACGGTCGGCCGCGAGGCGAGCTGTTACTTCTGCCGCTGCTCGCATGCCCGACAGGATGGCACCGTTCATGGTCCCGGAGGTCTCGTCGGCGGTCTCGGTGCCCGCCCAGTGGATGCGGCCGACGGGCTCGCGCAGGTAGGGCCCGAAGGCGGTCCAAGCCTTCGGTGCGACAGCGGGGTTGGGCCCGCCGGGCGCGAAGCTGTCGTTCCCCCAGGAGAAGTCGGTGTAGTCGGTGACCTCCCGCGCGCGCTGCCCGTACAGATGGACCAGGTGGTCCACCACCCGGCGGCGGCGCTCGCCCTCGTCGTGGGCGTCGAACCCGCGCGCGTCGCAGAAGGCCATGAGGATGCCGGGGCCGTCAGGGTGCGGGCTCACGTCGAAGGTGAGGAAGACGGTCTCGTCGTCGGACATTCCCTCGCCGGACAGGCCGTCGTCCCGCCAGAAGGGGCGGTCGTAGGCGACGAAGGCCTTGCTGAGCGCGCCGAGCCGCCAGGTCCGCGCGAGCCCGTAGTGCTGCTCGGGGAGGGCGGGCGTGAACTCGATGCTCGAGCGGTGCATCGGCGACGCGGTGACGACGACGTAGCGTGCCTCGATGGTGTGGACGGGAGTCCGGACCGTGACTCGGTCCCCTGCGGTGGTGACGCCCTCGACCGGGGAGCCGAGGAGCACGCGTGGCCCGAGGGTGTCGGCCAGGCCGCTCACCATAGTGTGCATGGTGCCCAGCATCCGGTCCTGCTGGTCGCCGCCCTCGACGGCGAGCATGTGCTCGATGCCGCCCAGCGTCTTGATGTAGCGCAGCACGTTGAACAGCGACACGTCACCGACGGGGGCGCCCCAGTGCACCAGGCTGATCATCGTCACGAACTTCCTGGTGTTCTTCAGCGCCCGCTTGGCGGTCAGCCACTCGCCCAACGACGTCGCGTCCAACCGTGCAGCGTGCGGATGCTCCCACGGCGAGGAGGACGGCAGGTCGTCGGCGGCCCTGTCCAGGGCACGCATGATGCGCGCGAGGTCGAGCATCACCCAGGGTGCCAGCGCGGTGACGCTCTCGACCCTGCGGCGCCCGTCGAAGGAGAGGACGCCCTTGCCCTGGTGGAACTGGGGGACGAGCTCGCACCCGAGCCGACGGGCGAGATCGCGTACGGCGGTGTGACCCGGCGCGACCCAGGTCGCACCCGCGTCGACGGCGACGCCCGCCACTTCGGCCTGCCGGATCCGCCCACCGACACGATCCCGGCCCTCGAGCACGACGACGTGGTGTCCTTCGCGGGTGAGCTGGTCGGCGACGGTGAGCCCGGCGATTCCTGCTCCGACGACGACGACGTCGGCGTGCTGCTTGGTGGGGGCGCTGCTCATGGTCGGCTCCGTTCGTGCGTGGATCGTCTGATCTTCGAGCAGCAACTATACTGACTCGTCAGTACAGTTTATCGCACAGCTGAGCGGACGAGGCGGAAGATCGATGACGAAGAGCGGGCAGGAGACCGGTACCGAGGCGGGCGCGATCATGTCCTCCCGGCGACGGTGGACCGCCGTCGCGGTGCTGAGCGCGAGCCTGCTCATGCTCACGATGGACATGACGATCCTCAGCATCGCGCTGCCCGAGATGGCTGCCGAACTGCACCCGACTGCCGACCAGCAGCTGTGGATCGTGGACATCTACTCGCTGGTGCTCGCCGGACTGCTCGTGTCCTTCGCGGCGATCGGTGACCGGTGGGGTCGCAAGCGGATGCTCCTGCTGGGCTACACCATCTTCGGTGCGGCCTCGTTGCTGGTGGTGTTCACCAGCACCGCCGAGGCGGTCATCGCGATCCGTGCACTGCTCGGCGTGGGGGGCGCCATGATCATGCCGACCACCCTGTCGCTGATCCGCGTCATCTTCACCGACCCCGCCGAACGCGCCAAGGCGCTGAGCGTCTGGGCAGCCGTGTCCGGGCTCGGCGCCGCCGTCGGACCGCTGGTCGGTGGCGTCCTGCTCGAGCACTTCTCCTGGCAGGCAGCGTTCTTGATCAACGTGCCTCTCATCGCGGTCGCCATCGCCGCCGGCCTGGCGATCCTGCCCGAGTCCCGGGTGCGTGTCGCCGGTCGATGGGACGCCCTGGCCGCTGCGCTCTCCCTGGTCGGGATGACCGCCCTGGTCTGGGCCATCAAGCAGTTCGGCAAGGAGTCGACCCTCGCCGTGCCCGAGGCCTGGGCCGCGCTCGCGCTCGCCGCGGTGACGCTCACCTGGTTCGTGTTCCGCAGCATCCGCAGCGAGCACCCGCTGCTGGAGCTGCGCCTCTTCCGCAACCGCACGTTCTCCGCCGGGATGGTCGCTGCCCTAGGGACGACGTTCTCGATCGTCGCCGCCCTGCTCTTGCTCGCGCAGTGGCTCCAGCTGGTGCGGGGCGTCTCCCCGATCCAGGCGGGCCTGCTGCTGACCCCCGAGGCGCTCGCCGCGGCCGTCGCCGCCATCGTGGCACCACCGTTGTCGAGGGTCTTCGGCGCCAGAGCGGTGCTCGCCGCCGGCCTGGCGCTCGCCGGGATCGGCATGCTCGTCCTCGGCCTCGGCCCCGGCGGTGACCTCAACGTGGCCCGGGTGCTGGCCGTGCTCGTGCTGGTCGGCGCCGGGACCGGCTCGCTGGCCATCGGCTCCGCCATGATCATGCTCGGCTCTCCCGAGGACAAGGCCGGCAACGCCGGCGCGCTCGAAGAGACGTCCTACGAGCTCGGTGCCGTGCTCGGCGTCGCCATCCTGGGCAGCATCTCCGCGCTGATCTACCGCGCCCAGTACGCGACCGACCCCACGCTCCAGGCCATCGACCCCACCCTGGCAGACCAGGCCAAGGAGTCTCTCGGGGCAGCGGTCGCCATCTCCGACCAGCTTCACCTGCCCGAGCTCGCGGCCGCAGCCAACGCTGCCTTCACCCACTCCATGCAGGTCGCGAGCCTCGCGGGCGGCGTGCTCATGCTCGCCGTGGCCGCGCTCGTCTTTCTCATGACTCCGCGAGGCACCAGCATCACCGGCGCCTCCCACTGAAACCACCCTGCCCCCGGCCTCGGCGTGCAGCCGGGAGAGGGGCCCACGCGCCCGGGCACCGTGGCGCCACGTTCCAGAGCGCCACAGCCAGCAAGGAGCACGCGTGCCGGTCTTCTCTTTCTCGTTCTTTGCGGCGAGCCGCCTGCACCGGCAGGTCCGGCGGGCGCTGAGCGACCTCCCCACCACACCACCCGGCCTGGGCCCGCACGACGACGCGCACGAAGCGGAGACAGTGGGCCCGCGGTTGTGGGTCTCCTCGCTCGCCGCCGAAGCACTCTGGCTGGGCAGCTACCAGAGCACCTACGGCTTCAGCGCCGCACGGTGGTCAGTCCTGTCCACACGTCTCAGCGAATACGGCAACCTCCCCCTCGTCCGGCCGCTCGACGTGGCGCCCTCCCAGCGCAGCGACGACGAAAGGCTGCACGACGAACGACCCGTCGTGCGCGCCGTGCTGCAGCTTTCCCGACGGCGGCGACCGGACGAGCTCACGATCGCCGAAGTCGCCGAGGCCAGCGGACGAAGCCACGCCGAGCTGCTCGCGGCCTTCGGCGACATCGACGGGCTCCTCATCGACGTCGCGCGACAGATCTACGCGGACGGCTTCACCAGCGAGACCTCTCCCCTCCAGCTCCACCTCGACCGGAACAACCTGACGATGTGGCTGCAGGGCCTCGAGGACGAACGCCGGGTCACCGCCGTCCACCGGCTCTACGCCATCGCCGGCGTTCCCCACACCGCCGACAGCCGCATCCGTGCGCGTGCGCGCCTGCTGCGCGCGATCGACCTCCGGCGGCCCGACCACCTTGCACTGGCGACCGCGGTCCTCGCCGTCGACGGGTGGCAAGGCGCCCGAGAGGTACCCGCCTTCTACCCCCGGACCCTGCCCCGCTCCGTCGTAACTGAGCTGCGTCGCTTGGCGCGCGTCACGCGCTGAGGTGAGCCGGGCTCGGGAACGGCTCACCTGCGGTGAGCTTCTCCAGCTCGGCACGCAGCGCGACGAGCTCCTCCCGTTCGGGCTTGAGCCCCCAGCCGGTCATCAGGCCGGCCCCGTCGACGGCGTTGACGATGACGGTACGTGCCCCCACCGGGAGCCCGTCCTCTGCCATCTCGGCCCTCCAGCGAGCTCCGTCCTCGGCCACGAGCTCTGCCACCCCCGGCACTACCGCGAGAGCCGACAGGAGGAACAGCCGCTCCCCGACCGCGTCGATGTTGTCGCCTTCCAGCGATGCGCGGATGAAGGAGCGCGCCAGACGCCCCGGCCGGTCGCCGCCCTCCAGACGGCTCTGAACGTCCCGGTGGAACTGGTCGGTCACATCGTGGGCAAGCGCCTGCCACAGGGCATTCTTCGAGCTGTAGTGGTAGATCACTGCTCCGCGGGTCAGGCCCGCCGCGACTGCCACGTCGTCAAGGGTCGCGCGGGCTCCCTGCTCCACGACGACGCCTTTCGCGGCGTCCAGGATCAACCGCTTGGTGTCCTCGGGCCCTCGGCCGGCTGTGCGTCCCATCGATGCCTCTCTCACGTGCGGTGGCGGTGTCGCTCGGTGCCCAGTGTGCCGGGCCGCTTGCGACGCATGCTCGTGAACGCCGCGTCGACGACCTCTCCCGTCAACAGGACGACCATGCCAGACCTCGCTCGTGCTCGGTGCTCACCAGAGAGCTCTCCGGCGCACCTGGCCGGTGCCAGCCGTCGCCGCGAGCCACATCCACCTCTCGTGACCGCCACCGTCGCCACGGCGTGGCCGCACCGAGCAGCGGCGGTGTGCCGCGGACCGGGCCGACGGCCATGATCGAGGCTTTTGGTCGTGAGGGGCAGCGATGCCGTGACCGTCGCGCACGACGGCTGAGAGAGGCGCATCCTGGAAGCGACCTGAGCGTCCCGACGACGGGACCTCGCCGACGGGGGAGGCACAGTCATGAGCCCGAGGATCGTCAGCTTCGTCGTCGCAGCGATCGCCTACGGCGTCCTGCTCATCATCGCCAACATCGTGCTGTCCGGGATGAAGATCGGGTGGCTGTGGGGCATCGTCGCGGTCGCGCTGTTCACGGTGCTGATCTCGATCGTCCGGCCGCTCCTCACGAAGTTCCTCACCAAGCACGTGCATGAGTACACGTGGGTGATCGGGCTGGCGACCGTCCTGGTCTCCCTGATACTCACCGTGATCCTGTCCCCCGAGTCCGGGTTCTCGATCCACGGGTTCTGGACCTGGGTGTGGGCGACGCTCATCGTGTGGGTCGGGACGCTCGTCTACGACCTCGTCGACGACCGACTGGTCGCGACGGCCCAGAAGCAGGTCGACGCCCGCAAGGCCAAGGGCTCGGGGACGACGTCGGGCGCCGCATCGGCCTGACGCGTCGAGCTGACGCGGATCGTCGCCCGGAGCGGCTCAGGACGACGATCCGCGTCGGTTCGCTGAGCCGACTGCGCGTCAGAGTCGCTCGAGCCCCCGCTTGAGACCCCGCACGGCCTGGGCGATCCGCTGCTCGTTCTCGATCATCGCGAACCGGACGAAACCGTCGCCGCCGGGCCCGAACCCGACGCCCGGGGACACGGCGACGTCGCACCGCTCGATGACGTGCGTCGCGAACTCGACCGACCCCATGTCCCGGTACGGCTCGGGGATCCGCGCCCACGCGAACATCGTGCCGCCGGGCTTGTGGATCTCCCAGCCGATCCGCTGCAGGCCGTCGTAGAGGGCGTCGCGCCGCGCCTCGTACACCGCCGACGCCTCGGCCGGGTAGTCGGTCGCCTCGTTGAGGGTGACGGTCGCGGCGATCTGGATCGGCTGGAACGTCCCGTAGTCGAGGTAGCTCTTGAGCTTCGCGAGCGCCCCGACGACGTCCTTGCGCCCCACGAGGAACGCGACCCGCCACCCGGCCATCGAGTACGACTTCGTCATCGAGTACAGCTCGACGGCGACCTCCTTGGCGCCCTCGCACTCCATGATCGACGGCGGGGTGAACCCGTCGAACGTCATGTCCGCGTAGGCGAGGTCGTGCACGAGCACCACGTCCCGCTCGCGCGCCCAGTCGACGAGCCGCTGCAGCTCCTCCTTGGTCGCGATCGTCGTCGTGGGGTTGTGCGGGAAGCTCAGGACGACGACGCGCGGCTTGGGCCATCCGTACTCCCACGCCTCCATCACGCGGTCGATGTAGCCGGCCGCGTCGGTGCCGTCGCCGATGTCGACCTGCCGCGCGTCGGCGCCCGCGAAGTACGGGCCCCAGATGTGGATGGGGTAGCTGGGCGTCGGGACGATCGCGGCGTCGCCGGGCTGCAGCAGCACCCACATGAGGTGGCTGAAGCCCTCCTTGGCGCCGATCGTCGAGATGATCTCGGTGTCGGGGTCGAGCTGGACGCCGAACCGGCGCTGGTAGAGCCCCGCGACGGCCTCGCGCAGCTTGGGGATACCGCGCGACGCGGAGTACCGGTGGTTGCGCGTGTTGTGAGCGGCCTCCGCGAGCTTCTCGACGGCGATCTCGGGGCTCGGCAGGTCGGGGTTGCCGAAGCCCAGGTCGACGACGTCACGTCCCGCACGGCGTGCCTCGATCTTCAGCGCGTCGATGATCGTGAAGACGTACGGCGGCAGGCCGGGGATGCGGCGGAACTCGATCTCGCGAGGCATGTGACGCAGGTTACTCGCGGCTCCCACCTGCAGCGGCGCACGCTCGCAGGACGAACCGTCGATCCGCCCGGGATCCTCACACGTCGGGTCGCAGGTTCCGCGCGACGTGCTGCAGCACGCGGGTGGCGGTCTCGAGGTCCCCGGGGTCGATGCCCTCGGTGACACGCTCGCGGGCCGCGGTGACGTCGTCGAGCAGGCGGTGGTACGCCGTCTGGCCCTCGGACGTGATGAGCCAGCCGTCCGGGGCGCCCTGCACCCAGCCCCGCGCGACGAGGTCCTGGACCTCGGTCTCGAAGCCGTGCAGGACGCCGTCGGGCGTGTCCGACTGCGCCGCGCCGCCCGCGAGGAGCGTGAGGACGTGCCAGTGCCGGCGCGCGAGCCCGGCCTGCGGGACGGCGTCCCCGAACCGTTCGTCGAGGAGGCGAGCGACGAGGCTCACCCAGTACCCGATCGTCTCCATCGACCCACCTCCGGTTCCCACGGTAGGCCGCGCTCCCCCGCCCGGCAGGCCGGGTGGCAGAGTGGACGTCATGAGCGAGGAGAACCGCCGGGCTTTGCTGGTCGTCGACGTGCAGCCGACCTTCTGCGAGGGCGGCGAGCTGGGCGTGGACGGCGGGAACGACGTCGCGCGGCGCATCGCCGACTACGTGGCCGCGCACCGCGACCGCTACGCGTTCGTCGCGACGACGCAGGACTGGCACGTCGACCCGGGCGACCACTTCTCGGACCATCCCGACTTCGTGGACACCTGGCCCCCGCACGGGATCGCCGGGTCGCCGAACGCCGAGCTCCACCCGGCGCTCGCCGACCTGGCGCCCGACGTCAGCGTCAAGAAGGGCCAGCACGCCGCCGCATACTCGGGCTTCGAGGGCACCGACCCGTCCGGCCGGTCGCTCGCGGACGCCCTGCGCGACGCGGGCGCGGACGCCGTGGACGTCGTCGGGATCGCGGAGTCGCACTGCGTGAAGGCGACCGCGCTCGACGCGCGCGCGCTCGGGCTCCCGACGCGGGTGCTGACCGACCTCACCGTGCCGGTCTCCCCCGAGCTCGGCGCCGCCGCCCGCGAGGAGCTGGCCGCGGACGGCGTGACGCTCGTGCCGTCGTCGGCGGCCTGACGCGCGCGCCTCCCTCACGAGTTGTCAGAAGCTCACGGCACCCTGCTGCCGCCAGGTTCTGACAGCTCGGGGAGCGCACCCGGTTGTCAGAAGCTCACGGGACCCTGCTGCCGTCAGGTTCTGACAACTCGCTTCAGGACGTGCGGGCCGCGAGCGCCGCGGCGTACAGGTCGCGCTTGCTGACGGCCGCGCCGCCGACCCCGGACGCCTCCGCGACCGCTGCCACCGCCTCCTTGAGCCGCTCCCCCGCGGCGACGCGCTCGAGCACCTCGTCGACGAGCTCGTCCACGCTCACGGCCTCGGCCCGCGACGCCCCCGCGACCACGACGGCGATCTCGCCCCGCAGCGGCTCGGCCTGCGCGCGCTCGGCGAGCTCGCCGAGGCCGCCGCGCAGCACCTCCTCGTAGGTCTTGGTGAGCTCGCGGCAGACGGCGGCCGGACGGTCCGCGCCGAACGCCTCGGCCATCGCGGCCAGGGTGTCGGCGATCCGGTGCGGCGCCTCGAAGAAGACCATGGTCCGGGGCTCGCGGGCGAGCGCCTCGAACGACCGCCCCCGCTCGCCCGGCTTGCGGGGCGGGAACCCCTCGAACGTGAAGCGGTCCGTCGCTATGCCGGACACCGCGAGCGCCGCGAGGACGGCGGACGGGCCGGGCGCCGTCGTGACGGGCAGGTCCCGCTCGACGGCGCGGGTGACGACGCGGTAGCCCGGGTCCGACACCGACGGCATCCCCGCGTCGGTCACGACGAGCACGGTCCCCCCGCCCTCGACGACGTCGAGCAGGTCGTCCGCGCGCGCGGTCTCGTTGTGCTCGTGGTAGCTGACGACGCGGCCGCCGACCTCGAGGCCGAGCCGGCCGGCGAGCGCGTGGAGGCGGCGCGTGTCCTCGGCCGCGACGACGTCGGCCTCGGCGAGGAGGCGGCGGAGGCGGGGCGACGCGTCGTCGGCGTTGCCGATGGGGGTGGCGGCGAGGACGAGGACGCCGCCGGGGCGGTCGGAAGGCCGGTCGGTGCGGCTCTCGGCTCGGGTCTCGGCGCTGCTCATGGCCCCCACTGTCGCACGCCGTACCATGACG
The DNA here is from genome assembly GCF_042670205.1 of Luteimicrobium sp. NPDC057192. Classification (NCBI taxonomy): domain Bacteria; kingdom Bacillati; phylum Actinomycetota; class Actinomycetes; order Micrococcales; genus Luteimicrobium; species Luteimicrobium sp. NPDC057192. The sequence continues at coordinate 26,200 of NZ_JBHUWD010000028.1, forward strand.
GGCGTGTCCGCGACGAGCAGTGCCGCCGAGCAGCCCACCGAGCCCGAGCACGGGTCCGACGCGCCGGCCGACGGGAGCCCGGGCGGCCGCCACGTGGCAGCGGCCGCGACGGACACCGCGCCGCCCGAGCCTGCCGGTCCTGACGCAGCCCCGGGCGAAGGCGACGCAGCGGCGCCGGAGGGTGCGGCGTCGTCGGGCGCGCCCGAGCCGAGCCCCCGCGACCGCTACCTCCTCAAGCTGTTCGGCCCGCGGCGCCTCGCGCTCGGCTCGACGGCGCGCGACCGCCTGTGGGGCTGGCTGGGGCCGCTCCTCGTCACGGTCCTCGCGGCCGTCCTGCGCCTGTTCCACCTGGGCTACCCGAAGACCCTCGTCTTCGACGAGACGTACTACGTCAAGTACGCGTACTCGCTGCTCCAGGCGGGGTACGAGGCCAAGTGGCCCGACAACCCGAACCCGGCGTTCGAGTCGGGCGACGTCGACACGTTCCTGCACCAGGCGGACTACGTCGTCCACCCGCCGCTCGGCAAGTGGATGATCTCCCTGGGCCTGCGGTTCGGTGGCGCGGAGAACCCGTGGGCGTGGCGCATCAGCACGGCCGTCGTCGGGATCCTCGCGGTCTGGATCGTGGCACGGGTCGCGCGCCGGCTGTTCGGCTCGACGCTGATCGGCGTCCTCGCGGGCCTGTTCATGGCGGTGGACGGCGAGGCGATCGTCCACTCGCGCACGTCCCTGCTCGACAACTTCGTCATGTTCTGGGGCCTGGTCGCGTTCGCGTTCCTGATCCTCGACCGGGAGCAGGCCAGACGGCGGCTCGCGGACCGGTGCGCGGCGATCGTCGAGGCCGGCGGGGAGATCGGCAAGTACGGGCCACGGCTCGGCTGGCGCTGGTACCGCTTCCTGGCGGCCGTGTCGCTGGGCCTCATGTGCGGCACGAAGTGGTCGGGCATCTACTTCATCGCGGTCTTCGGGCTGCTCACCGTCGGCTGGGACATGACCGCGCGCCGGTCGGTCGGGATCAAGCGATGGTGGGAGGACGGGCTCCTGGTCGACGGGCTGCCCGCGGCCCTCGTCATGCTCCCCACGGCGCTGCTCGCCTACCTGGCGACGTGGTGGGGCTGGTTCCGCAACCCCATGTCGTACATGCGGCAGTGGGCGATCGACAACCCCGGCGAGGGAGTGACGTGGCTGCCGCCGGCCCTGCGCTCGTTCTGGCAGTACCACGTCCAGATGTGGCACTTCCACAACACGCTCGACACCCCGCACCCCTACCAGGCGAACCCCCTGGGCTGGATGCTGCAGTGGCGGCCGACGTCGTTCTACTACGAGTCGATCAAGCCCGGCCAGCAGGGCTGCGGGTCGTCGCCGTGCTCGCAGGCCGTCACGTCGCTCGGCAACCCGGTCCTGTGGTGGGCGGGCGCGCTGTGCCTCGCGGTCGCGCTCGTCTGGCTGTTCGTCGCCCGGGACTGGCGCGCGACGGCGGTGCTGGCGGGCGTCGTCGCGGGGTGGTTGCCGTGGTTCGCCTACATGCACCGGACGATCTTCACGTTCTACTCGATCGTGTTCACGCCCTGGGTCATGCTGGCCGTCGCGTACGTGATCGCGTTGCTGCTCGAGGAGACGCAGGGCGAGAGACGTGCCAGACGCCGGGTCGTCGTCGGGGTGAGCATCTTCGTGACGGTCGTGGTCGCGGTGAGCCTGTTCTTCTACCCGATCTGGACGGCGCAGACCGTCCCGTACGACTTCTGGCACATCCACATGTGGCTGCCGAGCTGGATCTGACGCGGCGCCTACCCTGACGACGTGCCCACGCGTCTCGTCCTCGACTGCGACACCGGTACCGACGACGCCGTGGCGATCATGGCCGCCGTCGGGCACCCGGACCTCGACCTGCTCGCCGTGACGACGGTCGACGGGAACGTCGCGCTGCCCTTCGTCACGGAGAACACCCTCCGGGCGCTCGACGTCGTCGGGGCGCTCGTGCCCGTGCACGCGGGTGCACCACGCCCGCTCCTGCGACCGGGCTTCCCGATCCCGCGGGACGAGCTCAACGGGCGCGACCCCGACTTCCAGCCCGCGTACCTCGACCTGCCCCCCGCCCGCAGCCGGGTCGCGTCGCACGAGGCCGTCCGGTTCCTCGTGGACTTCTACCGTGACCCCGCGCACGACGACGTCACGCTCGTCGCGACCGGTCCGCTCACCAACGTGGCCCTCGCGCTGTCGGTCGCGCCGGACCTGCGGGACCGCATCCCGCGGCTCGTCCTCATGGGCGGCGGCGTCGCGGGCGGGAACGTGACCGCCGCCGCGGAGTTCAACCTGTGGGTCGACCCGGAGGCGGCGCGGATCGTGCTCGAGGCGGGAGTCCGCGACGTCACGACCCTGCCGCTCGACGCGACGCAGAGCGTCCCGCTGACGCTCGCCGACTGCGACGCGCTCCACGCCCTCGGCACGCCCGGCGCCGTCGCCGCAGCACGGCTCGTGCGGCACCGCATCGAGCACGACCCCGACGCGGAGCGCGCGGCCCTGTTCGGCCCCTGCGCCCCGGTCCACGACGCGCTCTGCATGGCGGCGATCGCCGATCCGAGCGTCGTCACCGAGTCCGTGACGTGCCCGGTGACCGTCGAGACGAGCAGCGACCGCGCGCTCGGGGCCCTGCTCCTGGACCGCCGTTCCTGGACCGCCGACGCACCGAACGCGACCGTCGCGCTGCGAGCCGACCGCGACCGCTACCTGGCGTTCCTCACGAACGCATTCCGCGCCTGATCGCGGCACCCCACGCTCACGTCTTCCACGCGTTGTCAGAAGCTCACGGCAGCAGGGTGCCGTCAGGTTCTGACAAGCCGCCTCGCCACCCGGCGTGTCAGAAGCTCACGGCAGCAGGGTGCCGTGAGCTTCTGACAGGCCGGTGCTCAGGCCCAGTCGACGCCCGGGCTCGCGTGGAACGTGAGCCCACGCTCGCGCCAGCGCGCGGACTCGCGCGCCACCCGGCCCGCGAAGCCCTCCCACGAGCGGGAGGAGGCGGGCGTCCACGCCACCTCGGCGGACGCCGCCAGCCGCGGCAGCAGGCGCATGAACAGCGTGTCCTCGTCGGGGATCCGCTCGCTCCAGATCGCCGCTTCGACGCCGATCACGGCGTCGCCGTCGATCCCCTCGACGGCCGCGTCGGGCTCCCAGTCGTAGGTGTCGCGCAGCTCGACGGGCGGCATCGAGGCACCCCAGTCCTGGCCGGTCGCGTCGTCGGCGTCGTACTTCATGTCGAGGTAGACGCGGTCCGCCGGGGACAGCAGCAGCTTCGCGCCGCCCGCGACCGCGCGCCGCAGGGGTGCCGTGTCCTTGCGGACCTCCCAGTACTGCACGACGGTGCCCGCGGGCAGCTCGGCCTCGGCGATCTCCTGCCAGCCCACGACCTTCTTCCCGGCCGCGGTGACGACCTCGTGCGCGAGCAGGACGAACCGGCCGTACTCGTCGGCGCCCATCGTGAAGACCTCGTCGCCGCCGATGTGGACGTACTCGCCGAGCGTCGCGGCGGCGATGTCGCCGAAGACGTCGCGCAGGAACGGCTCCGTCTCCGGCAGGTCGAGCGAGAGCTTGCTGAACCCGACCTCCTCGCCGCCGAACCGGGCGGTCGGCTCGCCGCCCGGGACCAGCTCGCCGTAGGCGTGCGTGGCGGCGTTCGTGTGCCCCGGCATGTCGAACTCGGGCACGACCTGCACGTAGCGCTCGGCCGCGTACTGCTGCAGGCGGCGGAACTCGTCCAACGTGTAGAACCCGCCGACCCCGTCGCCGATCTCGCCCTTGCCCGAGATCTCCGTGAGCAGCGGCCGCGAGGGCAGCTCGAGCCGCCAGCCCTGGTCGTCGGTGAGGTGCAGGTGCAGCACCGACAACTTGTACCGCGCCATCTCGTCGATCACGCGCTCGACGACGTCCGGCTCGAAGAAGTGCCGCGCGACGTCGAGCGAGAGGCCGCGCCACGCGTACCGGGGCGCGTCCTGCACGACGACGGCCGGCAGGACCGCGCGGCCCTCGTCGTCGGCGGTGACGAGCTGGGCGAGGGTGGTCAGGCCCCGGAACAGGCCTTCCGTCGTGGCCGCCGTCAGCGCGGCCCCGGCCGCCGTGACCTCGAGCGTGTAGCGCTCGGGCGAGCGGGCGCCGTCGGGCCCGGCGGCGCCGTCGAGCGCGAGGACCAGCGTGGCGCCCTCGGAGCTCTCCGCGGGAGCGAGGCCGAGGAGGTCGCGCCCCACGGCCGCGAGGCGCTGCTCCTCGTCGGACGGCCCGGCGACGACGCTCAGGCCGGCGAGCGGCAGGCTCCCGTCGGTGGTCCGGACGTGAGCGGGCAGCGGGACGAGCGAGGACATGCGAATCCTTTCGACACGGCGTGGAGCCCCGATGCTCTCACGCCGGTGTCACACGGGTGTGACGACGGGGAGGCGCCGTCACGACGCGCTCAGGTCGTGATGCCCGGGACCTCGACGGGGACGCTCGCGCCCCCGCTCAGGCCGTGCGCCGTGAGGAGCGCCGCGCTCACGATGACGGCGACGAGGACCGTCGCGACGGAGATCACGAGCCCCGCGATCGCGAACCCTCGGCCGCGCTGGCCCGTGCGCTTGATCTGCCGCAGCGCGACGAGCCCGAAGACCACCGCGAGGATCGTCCCCACCCCGTACAGCCATACGAGGGACAGGACGAACGACGCGATCGCGAGCCCGTTGAACGGCGCCGCGACCGGGTACGGGTAGGGCGCGTACGGCCCGTAGCCGGAGGGCTGCTGCGGCGCCCAACCGTACGGCCCGGGCGGAGGGTGGGCGCCGGGCGGCGGGTACTGCCCCGGCTGCGGGGAGGTCCCCGGCGGCGACGGCGGCGCCTGGTACTGCTCGCTCATGCGGGGAGTATGGCACCGCTGAGGGTCCGGTAGGGGTCGGTCGCGGGGAGGAACTGCACAGGGATCTCCGGGAGCAGCGGGCGCAGCCACCGCGCGACCTCGGCCATGCCCTCCTGCTCCGACGGCACGTGCCCGACGACGACGAGTCCCTTGCGGATCCCGGCCGCCTCGAGGTCGGCCGCGTAGGCGCCCGTCTCCCACTCGTGCCCCTCCCCGATGACGGCGACGTCGACGTCGTCGCGCTGGAGGAGGTGCCGGTTGCGGTCGAACCCGCGGAAGCCGAGGTCGAACCCCACCCCCGACACCGGCAGCGCCGGATCGCCGACGAACCGCAGCGCCCGCGCCCCCAGCGCGGACGCGACGTGCGCGGCGAGCTCGCCCAGCGTCGTCGGCTCGAGCGCGTACACACCCGCCGCGTCCGGGACCTCGCGCCCGGTCCAGCCGAGCGCCCGGGCCGTCCCCTCGTCCACGCCGTCGGGGTGGCGGTCATGCCACGCGTCGTGCAGGTGCCAGACGCGCAGCCCGTGCTCGGCGACGAACGCCGCCTTGGCCCGGTGGACGGGGTCGTCCTCGGCCGCGAGCCGCGGCTCGGCCTCGTTCCGGTGGTCGTAGTAGAGCGGCTCGTGCGTGACGACCAGGTCGAGCCCCTCGGCGACGGCGCGGCGCAGCACGTCGAACGTCGCCATCATCGTGACCGCGACGCCCGCGACCGGGGCGTGCGGGTCGCCCGCGAGGAACGTGTCGACGGTGTCCGGGCGCGGGGCCGCGCCGACGTTCTCCGTGATCCGGACGACGACGTCCTGGGCAGTCAGCATCTGCGTCACCCTACGCGGGGCGCCCCGGCCGGTCGCAGCGCGAGCCTGACGGTGACGTACGAGTGCGCCGGAAGGTCGACCTCGAGCCCGCGCGCGTGGGCGCGCACCCCCTCGTGCCGCGTCGGGACGACGGCGTCCGGCACCTCCGGAGTGTTGTGCGCCCGGACGTCCGCCGCCGTCAGGACCCGGGCCTCGTGCCCGACGACGCCGCGCCCGCGCAGGTCGAGCACGATCGTGCGTGCGGCGTCCGCGTCCAGGTTCGACAGCGACACGAGCGCGGTGTCCTCCTTGACCGACGCCGAGGCGGAGACGAGCGCCAGCTCGCGCCCGGCGGCCTCGATGCCGGGCACGTCCCGCAGGTGCACCGCCAGGGCGTTCGCGTCCTGGTGCCCGGCGTTCATCTCGAACACGTGGTACGTCGGCGTGAGCACCAGGGCCCCGCTCTCGGGGTCGGTGAGGATCATCGCCTGCAGGACGTTGACGGTCTGGGCGATGTTCGCCATCACGACGCGCTCCGCGTGGCGGTGGAAGGCGTCGAAGTGGAGGGACGCCACGAGGGCGTCACGCAACGTGTTCTGCTGGTACAGGAACCCGGGGTTGGTGCCGGGCTCGACGTTCCACCACGTACCCCACTCGTCGACGACGAGCCCGACCTTGCGGTGCGGGTCGTAGCGGTCCATCACGGTCGAGTGCCGGGTCAGGAGCTCGTTCATGAAGTCGGCCCGGGCCATCGTGGTGTACCACTCGTCCACCGTGAAGTCGGTGGCGGCCCCCTTGTCCGACCACGGTCCGCTCATCGTGTAGTAGTGGATCGAGAGCGCCTGGAACGGTCCCGCGGGGGCCGCGGGGTCCCGGGCCAGGTCGTCGAAGGACCGCATGAGCGTCTCGGTCCAGTGGTAGTCGTCGTCGCTCGCCCCGGCCGCGACCCGGTAGAGCGCGTTGCCGCCCTGGTTGCGCGCGTAGGTGGCGTACTGGCGCGCGAGGGACGCGAACTGCTCGGCCCGCAGGTTGCCGCCGCAGCCCCACGCCTCGTTCCCGATCCCCCAGAACGGGACCCGCCAGGGCTCGTCACGGCCGTTGGACTGCCGCAGCGCCGCCATCGGGGAGTCGTCGGCGCGCGTGAGGTACTCGACCCACTCGGACATCTCCTGCACCGTGCCCGAGCCCACGTTCGCCGACACGTACGGGTCGGCTCCCAGCAGCTCGCACAGGTCCATGAACTCGTGCGTCCCGAACGCGTTGTCCTCGACGACGTCGCCCCAGTGCGAGTTGACCATCCGCGGACGCTCGGCGCGCGGGCCGATCCCGTCCCGCCAGTGGTAGTCGTCGGCGAAGCACCCGCCGGGCCAGCGCAGGTTCGGGACGGCGATCGCGCGCAGCGCCTCGACGACGTCGGTCCGGATCCCACGGACGTTCGGGACCGGCGAGTCCTCGCCCACCCAGAACCCGCCGTAGATGCACCGGCCGAGGTGCTCGGCGAAGTGGCCGTACACGTGACGGGAGATCACCGGGCCCGGCAGGTCGAGGTCGATGACGGCGGTCGTCGTGCTCATGCTGTACCTCTCGGTCGTGAGTGCGTGATGGTGTCCAGGGCAGCGGACGGCCGTCGGCAGCCGTGCACGCCGGGCGCGGCTGCGTGCGGAGGGGCGTTCGCGTCGCCTGGGGCTAGCCGCGGGTCGAGCCGCGCACCACGAGGTGCACCGGCGCCACGATGTGCTCGGCCGGGGCGTCGGCGTCGGCCATCCGGCGGTGCAGGAGCCGCACGGCATGCTCCGCGACGCCCCGGTGGTTGGGGTCGACCGTCGTGATCCCCGGCGGGACGAAGCTTGAGACGTCGAGGTTGTCGAAGCCCGCGAGCTGGACCTCGTTGGGCACCCGGAACCCCCGGTCCGCCAGCGCCGCCACCGCGCCGAGCGCGATGACGTCGGTGGCGGCGAAGACGGCGTCGAACGGGAGGCCCGACTCGATCACGGCGAGCAGCGCTGTACGGGCCGAGTGCGAGGAGTACGGGCCGATGGGGACCACGTACCGCTGGTCGACGGGCAGTCCGGCCTGCCGGTGCGCGAGCTCCCAGCCGAGGCGCCGGTCCGACTCCATGGTGTGCTCGCTGCCGAGCGTGCACCCCAGGGCGAGGATGCGCCGCGCTCCGCGCTCGATCATGTGCGCCGTCGCCATCCGGGCGCCGTCCTCGTTCGCCAGCCGCACGTGGTCGACGTGGTCGGGGACGTCGCGCTCGCCGAGGAGGACGATCGGCTTCGACGTGCTGATGCGGTCGAGCGCCTCCCGGTCGAGCCCCGCCACCGACAGCAGGACGCCGTCGTACATCTGGACCCGCGCGACGCTGACCGACTCCATCTCGCTGATCGGGTTGGCACTGGTCCGCTCGAGGACCAGGTGGCGGCCTTCGGCCTCGATCAGGGGGGCGATCTCGTCCGCGACCTCGCCGAAGTAGTCGTGGAAGCTCGGGACGATGAGGGCGACCGTGTCCGTCCGCCCGGCGCGCAGGTGGCGGGCCGTCAGGTTGAGCTCGTACCCGAGCGACTCCATCGCCGCCAGGACGCGCGCACGCGTCGGGGGTCCCACGTGCTTGCGCTCGGTGAGGACGTTCGAGACCGTCATGACCGAGACGCCCGCCTCGCGTGCCACATCGGACATCGTCACCATCGGCAGCCTCCTGCGGACATTGTGCCAGTCGGTACCGGCGTGGGGCCCGAGCGGGGAGCACGGGCCGAGAGTGCGCTCACTATATCGATAAACTCAGGAGCCGACGCCAGCCTTCCGCCCCGTCGGGCTACCCGCGGCGTCAGCCCGGCAGGACCGTGACGGCCTCCCCCCGGCGGACCTCCACCTCGTGCCGGCTCCGCCCACCCGCGGGGGCCGGCACGTCGACGACGATCCCGCCGTCGGCGGCACCGTGGAGCACGACGTGCGTCAGGACGCCGTCGGCCCATGCCAGATCGACCGCATGGCCACCGGGGACCCGCAGCCCGCGCGCCCGCCCCGACGGCCAGGAGGCCGGCAGGGCAGGCAGGAGCGCGATCGCCCCGTCGTGGGACTGCACGAGGAGCTCCGCCACGCCCGCCACGGCTCCGAGGTTGCCGTCGATCTGGAACACAGCACCGTCCGGCCAGCCGTCGAGGGGGTGCAGGTCGAGCAGCGACGACGACGACAGCGGGCCGACCAGGGTGGCGAGGGCGCGTTCGGCGAGCTCCCGGTCGCGCAGGCGCGCCGCGAGGCACAGCACCCAGGCCTGGCTCCAGCCCGTGTAGCCGCTCCCTGCGGCCAGGCGGAGGGCCAGGGCGGCGCGCGCTGCGTCGCCCTCCTCGCCGGCGCGAGCCACCCGGCTGCCGGGGAACAGGCCGTAGAGGTGCGACAGGTGGCGGTGCCCGGGCTCCTCGGGCTCGAGCGCGTCCGCCCACTCGGCCAGCACGCCGTCGACGATCGCGGGACGCCGCAGCTCCGCGAGGGCCGCGGCCGCCTCTGCGACGAGACGCGCGTCCGCGGGGTCCCTCCCGTGCTCGCCGACCAGCTCGACGGTACGGGTCAGGACCTCGTGGACCAGCTCCTGGTCCAGGGCGCTCCCCCAGGTCACGGCGAACGACGCGCCGTCGGCCACGAACGCGTGCTCGGGCGAGCTGGACGGGCTGACGACGAGGCCGCCGTCGGCGTGCCGGACGAGCATGTCGAGCGCGAACCCGGCGCACGACCTGAGCACCGGGAGCACCCGCTGCTCGAGGAACGACGTCGCCTCCGGCCCCGCGGGCAGGTAGGCGTGGTGCTGGACGATGTGGTCGGCGAGCCACCACAGCGCCGAGGGCCAGCTCACCCACTGCGGCAGGCCGGGAACCGGGTCGGTCGACCGCCACAGGTCGGTGTTGTGGTGCAGGCACGCGCCGCGGGCCCCGTACAGGCGGCGGGCCGTGCCGGCCCCGGCGACGAGCAGCTCGTCGACGAGCGCGAGCAGCGGCTCGTGGAGGTCGCCCAGGCCGGTGCGTTCGGCACCCCAGTAGCTCATCGGCAGGTTGATGTTCGTGGTGAGGTTGCAGCTCCACGCGGGCCGCACGTCGGCGTTCCAGATGCCCTGCAGGTTCACGGGCTGCGAGCCAGGACGCGAGCGGGCGACGAGGAGGTACCGGCCCAGGTCGAAGTACAGCTCCGCCCGGGCCGCCTCGGGGTGGCGCTCGGCGGACGCGGAGAGGTCGAGCTCGCAGCGGGCGAAGAACGCGCCGTGGTCGGTCACGTGCCGGTCGCGGAGCGTCGCGGCCTCGAGCCGCAGTGCGGCCTCGACCCGAGCGCGGGCCACCGCCACGAGCGCGCCGACCTCCGCGGAAGGCCGCGTGTCCCACCCGCGGAACCCGCTCTCCGCTGCGACGACCAGGCGTGCCCCGTCAGGTGCCGGGATCCAGGCCGCGACGACGGCGAACCCCATCCCGGCGTCGATGAGCCCGTCCCGGTCTGGCCCGTCCTCGGCGTAGACCACGGGGCGGTCCCCGGCCACGTAGTGCGGGAGGACGGACGCCGGGGCGCGGCCGGACATCGTGAGCCAGGTGACGCCGTCGACCGTGGACGCACGTCTCTCGACCGGGTGGGGCGAGGCCAGCACGGGCGTCGCGCCCGCGGCGCCCGTCGCCTCGAGGACGAGCACACCGTCCGGCGCGGAGACGAAGCCGTCGAGCCGGACGCCCGACCCGTAGGTCGTCGTCGCGATCCCGCGGGCGAGGTCGAGCCGGCGCACGTAGCCACCCGAGACGGCGTCGTCGGACCCGGACGTGTCGTAGCACCACGCGATCCAGCCGAGCGGTTGGTAGGCCTGCACCCACGAGCGGGACTGCATCGACCGGGCCAGCGCGTCGGCGGTGCGGTGGTCGCCGACGGCGACGGCTTCCCGGAGCCGCCCGACCGTCTCGGGCGACGCCGGTCCGTCGTCCGAGCTCGAGGGGCCGCCGGACCACAGCGTGTCGAGGTTGAGGTCGATGCGCTCGGTGTACGGCGCGCCGTGCAGGGACGCGCCGAGCGCGCCGTTGCCGAGCAGGTAGCAGTCGGCGAACCGGTCCGCGGGGCGGTCGAGCTCGAGGACGTGACGCACGGGACCTCCTGTCGTCGGGCGGCGACGCCGACGCCCGGTGTGCGCTGTCAGGGTTGACGGCGTCACGCATTGACCCTAGTTTATCGTCAAACCGGGTCCGGCGGTGGGTGTGTGAACGCTCACACGGAACCCAGCGGCAAGGTCTCGGCCGACGGCGGCGGGGACGGTTCTCAAGGGAGAGACATGAAGCGTGACCTGACCACACGCCCGGCGCGCGGCGCCGCGCGGGGCCTGACGGCGTTCCTCACGGTCGCCGCTCTGATCGGCCTGACGGCCTGCAGCTCCGGCGGTTCGAACGACGACGACGGCGCGGACCTCCAGGACTCCTCGGCGATGTCGAGCTTCGCCGCGGACACCACGTTCAAGGCGAGCGAGCCGGTGAAGTTCTCGATGCTCTGGACGGACTGGCCCGACAACCCCATCAAGGACTCGTGGCAGGTCTTCGACGAGATCAAGAAGCGCACCAACGTGTCGCTCGACCTCACGCACGTCCCGTTCAGCGACGCGAAGGAGAAGACCAGCCTGCTGGTGAGCTCCGGCGACGCACCCGAGATCATCCCGCTCACCTACACCGGCGACGAGGTGCAGTACGCCGCGACCCAGTCGGTGCTGCCGATGAGCGACTACGTGAAGTACATGCCCAACTTCCAGAAGTACGTGAAGGAGTGGGACCTGGGCAAGATGATCGACAACCTGCGCCAGGCCGACGGCAAGTACTACATGGTGCCGGGCCTCCAGGAGGTCTCGGTCCCGACCTTCACCCTGGTCATCCGAAAGGACGTGTTCGACGAGGTCGGTGCGCCCAACCCGCAGACGTGGGACGAGCTGCGCGACGCCCTGGTGAAGATCAAGGCCAAGTACCCCGACAGCAAGCCCCTCGCTGACGGCTTCGAGGGCCAGTCGATGCTCAACTACGCCGCCCACGCGTTCGGCACGGTCGCCGGCTGGGGCTACGGCAACGGCACGTTCTTCGACAAGGCCAGCAACAAGTTCATCTACGCGGGTGCCAGCGACGGCTACAAGCAGATGCTCGAGTACTTCCACGGCCTCGCCGCCGACGGCCTCCTCGACACCGAGTCGTTCACGCAGGCCAACGACGGCGCCGGCACCGTGACCGAGAAGTTCGCCGCCAACAAGGTCTTCGCGGCCTCCGGCTCGAACGGGACGGTGAACGACTTCTCGACCGCGCTCGACGCGACGTCCGCGAAGGGCAAGTACAAGGTCGTCGAGATCGCTCCCCCGGGCGGGCCGGCCGGCAACGTCGTCGAGCCGCGCAACTTCTGGAACGGCTTCATGCTGACCGCGAAGGCCAAGAACGACCCGCACCTGAAGTCGATGCTCCAGTTCCTCGACTGGCTCTACTACAGCCCCGAGTCCCGCGACCTGCTGCGGTGGGGGGTCGAGGGCCAGACGTACACGAAGTCCGGCGACACGTACAAGCTGAACCCCGAGTACAAGCTCAAGTCGTTCAACATCAACATGGACACGGGGAAGACCGACATCGCGACCGACCTCGGCTACTCGAACAACGTGCTCTCCGACTCCACCGAGTCCCGGGCGCTCAAGGAGTCCTACAACGCGCCGGCGTACGTCGACTACATCGACTCGGTGCTCAGCACCCGGAAGCCCCGCGACCCGTTCCCCCCGGCGCCGCTCAACGCGAGCGAGCTCGAGCAGGCCTCGCTCATGGCCACGCCCCTGAAGGACACGGTCGACACCAACACCCTCAAGTTCATCCTCGGGCAGCGCCCGCTCAGCGAGTGGGACGACTACGTCGACGAGCTCAAGGCGCAGAACATGGACGGCTACGTCGACCTGATCAACAAGGCCGCCGAGCGCTACGCCAAGGACCACGGCTGACGGGATCACGCCGGTGACCGGTGGGGCGCCGTGACGGCGCCCCACCGGACCGGTCGGAGGGATGACCATGGACTTCACAGACCGCGGCGGCGAGGGCGTCCTCGTCGCCGAGGACGGCGCACCCGCCGTCCGCACGACACCGCCCCCACCCCCGCGTCGGGCTCCCCGGAGCCGCCGTGCTCGCTCCCACGGCTCGCCGCCGGCCAAGGTGCCGTGGCGCCTGGCCCTGCGCCGCGACGGCGTGCTGTACCTCATGGCGATCCTGCCGATCGCCTTCCTGCTGGTCTTCCGGTACCTGCCCATGCTGGGCAACGTCATCGCGTTCCGGCAGTTCCGCCCCGGCGGCAGCATCTTCGGCGAGCAGTGGGTCGGGCTCCGCTACGTCGACATGTTCATCCACGACCCGACGTTCTGGCACGTGTTCTGGAACACGGTGATCCTCGGCGGCCTGACGCTCGTCTTCTGCTTCCCGCTGCCGATCGTCCTGGCGCTGCTGCTCAACGAGGTCCGGCTGAAGGTCTTCAAGCGCACGGTGCAGTCGATCTCGTACCTGCCGCACTTCCTGTCGGTCGTCATCGTCGTGGGCATGCTCATGCAGATCTTCTCGCTCACGGGCACGGTGAACCAGATCGTCCACGCCCTGGGCGGCGACACGATCCCGTTCCTCGAGCGACCCGAGTGGTTCCGCCCGATCTACGTGGGCTCGGAGATGTGGCAGACCGTCGGCTGGGGAACGATCCTCTACCTGGCCGCGCTCACGACCGTCGACACCTCGCTCTACGAGGCAGCCCGGATCGACGGCGCGAACCGGTGGCGCCAGACGTGGCACGTCACGCTGCCGGGGATCCGGCCCACGATGATCACGCTGCTCATCCTCAACATCGGGATGTTCCTCAACGTCGGCTTCGAGAAGGTCCTCCTCCTCTACACGCCGCTGACCTACTCGACGGCCGACGTCATCTCGACGTACCTGTACCGGGTCGGCCTCGTGTCCAACAACCTGAGCTACGCGGCGGCGATCGGTCTGTTCCAGGCGGTCATCGGCCTCGTCATGATCCTGTCCGCGAACTTCATCTCGCGGCGAGCGGTGGGAGCAAGCCTGTGGTGATCTCGAGCACGACGCCGACGACGGCGCCCTCCCGACGCGCTCCCGCCGCCTCGGTGGGTCCCCGGGACTCCGCCGGGTACCGCGCGTTCACCTGGTTCAACGTGATCGCGCTGGTGCTCGTGTGCGCGATCATGCTCTACCCGTTCGTGACGCTCCTCGCGCAGTCGTTCTCGAGCGCCGGAGCCATCAAGGCGGGGCAGGTCAACGCCTGGCCCGTGGGCTTCAACCTGGAGACGTACCGGGCGGTCCTGCACAACGGCGACTTCTGGCGGAGCTACGGCAACACCGTGCTCTACACGGTCGTCGGGACGGCCATCGCCATGGCGCTCACGACGACGTACGCCTACGTGATCTCCAAGCGGCACCTGCGCGGGCGCAACGTCCTCATCGGGATCGCCGTCTTCACGATGTTCTTCAGCGGCGGCATCATCCCGAACTACGTCCTGATCTCGTCCCTCGGGATGAAGAACACCCTGTGGTCGGTCGTGCTCCCGCCCGCGCTCTCCGTGTTCAACCTGCTGGTGATGAAGTCGTTCTTCGAGAACATGCCGACCGAGCTGGAGGAGGCGGCGCAGCTCGACGGGCTGGGCTGGTTCGGCATCTTCACGCGCATCGTGCTGCCGCTGTCGAAGGCGGTGCTCGCGACGATGATCCTGTTCTACGCGGTGGCCTACTGGAACGACTGGTTCTCGGCGTTCCTGTACCTGGACAAGAACGACCTGTTCCCGCTCTCGCTGTTCCTGCGCAACCTCATCGCAGGCGCCTCGACGACGGCGGCCTCGAGCGCGGCGGCCATCGGGAGCTCCAAGGCGACCATCTCGGCCAACATCCAGGCGGTGTCGATGATCCTCGCGATCATCCCGATCGTGTGCGTGTACCCGTTCGTCCAGCGCCACTTCGTGTCCGGCGTCATGCTCGGCTCGGTCAAGGGCTGATCGGCCCCCGTGGGGTGAGATCCGATGACGACACCACAGGCGACGTCCCGCTTCGTCCCGGAGATCGAGGAGCGTCTCGGTCTCGTGGCTCCGTACCCGACCTACGGCGAGATCCCCGCCGAGAAGGAGGCGAGGTGGAAGGCGCCCTACGGGCCGCCCGAGTCCTGGCCCCTCGACGTCGTCGACACGGCCGTCCCGGGACCGCACGGGAAGGTTCCGGTGCGGGTCTACGTGCCCGCCCCACCGCCTCCACCCGCGGGCCGTCCGGGGCTCGTGTGGGTCCACGGCGGGGCTTTCGCGTTCGGCGACCTCGACATGCCCGAGGCTGACACGACCGCACGCGGGGTCGCGGGCCGCGCGGGCGCCGTCGTCGTCTCGGTGGACTACCGGCTGTGCCCCGCGCCGGCCGAGCTGGGTGGCGGCGGGGCGGACCGCGTCGACGAGCGCGGCCGACCCGTCCGCTTCCCCGTGCCGCACGACGACTGCCTGGCGGCGTTCACCGCGGTGCGGGACGGGGCAGCGGATCTCGGTCTCGACCCCGCCCGGCTGGCGATCGGCGGAGCGAGCGCCGGGGGCTGCCTCGCGGCGGGGGCGGCGCTCCGGCTCTCCGACGAGGGCAGGGCACCGTGGCAGCTGCTGCTGGTCTATCCGGTGCTCCACCCGGTCCTTCCGGACCCGTCGCCCGAGCTGGCCGAGGCGCTCGACGCCGTGCCCCCGTCGCTGCTCTTCCCTGCCGGAGCCCGCACCGGGATCACCCGCGCCTACCTGGGCGACGGTCCCGCGACGCCCTACGCCTTCGCCGGGCTCGCCCCGAACCTGTCGGGCCTCCCGCCCACCTTCGTGGAGAACGCCGAGCTCGACGTCCTGCGCGCGAGCGGGGAGCGCTTCGCCGAGCAGCTGAGGCACGCGGGCGTCGCGGTCGAGAGCGTGCTGAGGCGGGGGGTGCCGCACGGGCACCTGGACAGCGTCGGGCTGGCGGCGGCAGCGAGCACGATGGACGACCTGGCCCGCCGGCTGACGGCGCACCCGGCCTGAGCCGGGGCGCACGTGCCCCAGGGGTGGGAGCTCAGAGCTTGTTGCCCGCGAGGACGAGGGTGCCGCCGAGGCCGATCATCATGCCGCCGCCGGTCGCGCGGACGGCGGCCAGGCGACGAGGCGACCGCGCGAACCAGTGCCGCGCCGTCCCTGCCAGGAGCGCCCACGCGCCGTCGCAGACGAGCGCGATCACCGTGAACACCGCCCCGAGGACCATCATCTGCAACGGGACGTCGGACGCGTGGACGTCGACGAACTGCGGCAGCACCGCGACGAAGAACACGACGGTCTTGGGGTTCGTCACCCCGACCACGAAGCCCTGCCGCAGCACTCGCCACGACGAGCTGTCCCGGCGGCGCGGCTCGTCGCCGTCGTCCACGACGACGCGCCGGTGCCGGATCGCCTGCACCCCGAGGTAGACGAGGTACGCGCCGCCCACGAGCTTCACCGCGCTGAACAGCAGGATCGACTCCGCGACGATCGACCCGACGCCGAACGCCACGGCCGCGACGAGCACGAGCGCGCCGAGCTCGTTGCCGAGCACGCTCAGCAGGCCGCCGCGCCGCCCGAGCGCGAGCGACCGCCCGATGACGAAGAGCACGCTCGGGCCGGGGATGAGGATCAGCAGCAGCGACGCCAGGGCGAACGCCAGGAGGCTGTGAGACGGCGGCACGGGCCCAAGGTATACCCGGCGCAGTCCCGGCGACCCCGTCAGGGAGCGAGCAGGAACTTCGAGCGCTCGCCTGCCTCGAGCCGGGTGTGCGCCTCGGCCGCCGCGCTCAGCGGGATCACGGTGTGCGACCGGAGGACGAGCCCTCGGTCGGCGAGCCGGCTCATCGCCTCGGACAGGGCGTGGACGACGCCACCCGGCTCGGGGCCGGACAGCCGCACGCCGAGAGCGGCTGCGTTCGCGTTGCTCAGGGTGACGACGCGCTCGGGGCCGCCGGCGAGATCGATCGCCGCCTGGAGGTCCGAGCGGGTCGCGGCGTCGACGACCGCGTCGACCCTTCCGGCGCGGGAGCGGACGTCCGCCACGAGGTCCGCGCTGTAGGAGACGGGAACCGCGCCGAGGCTCTGCACCGCGGCGAAGTCGGCCGGTCGCACCGCGGCGATCACCGTCGCCCCGCGAGCGACGGCGAGCTGCGTCACGACCGTCCCGACCGATCCCGCTGCACCGAGCACCAGCAGGGTGTCGCCGTCCCCGACCGAGACGAGGTCGAGGACCCGGACGGCAGCTTCACCCGACGCGGGCAGTGCCGCGGCGTCCTCCCACGAGACGGTCGCGGGCTTGCGGACCCAGAACTCGGCGATGACGAGCTCGGCATATCCACCGAGGCCCGGCAGGAAGACCGCCACGTCGTCTCCCGGCGCGACGTCGTCCACGCCGGAGCCGACCGACTCGACCGTGCCGGCGCCTTCGAACCCGAGCACGGTGCCCTTGGCGGCGCCGAAGGCCTTGAGCCTCCCCGACCGCAGCGCAAGATCGGTCGGACCGACCCCGGCGAGCCGGAGGGCGACTCGGATCTGGCCCCGGCCCGGACCGGGCACGACGACGTCCGCGGGCCGCAGCACCTCGGGTCCGCCGAAATCGGTCAGGCTGATCGCGTGGGTCATCAGGTCTCTTCTCTCGTGGATGGGATGTCGGTACGCAGCGAGGGTAGGACGAGCGAGGACGGATCCTCGACGGTTGCCTCTCGCCCGGTGGCGAGGATGCCCCCGGGCGCGGGTGCGGCCCCGGGCTGCCGCCGTCGTGGCTGCGACAACCCGGGCGCCGATCAGACCTGGCTGGCGCCCCCGTCGACGTACAGCTCGGTGCCCGTGATGTAGGAGCTGCGCGGCGAGGCCAGGAAGAGCACGGCGTCGGCGACCTCGTCGGGCGTCCCCAGCCGCCCGGCCGGCACGCCGCTGGCCAGGCCGGCGAGCAGCTGCTCGGCCGCCTCCGCGTCGGGCGCGAGCCCGTTCAGCCCGGGGGTGCCGATGGGGCCGGGCGCGACGGTGTTGACCCGGATCCCCTGGCCGACGAGCTCCGCGGCCCAGCTGCGCGCGAACGAGCGGAGGGCGGCCTTGCTCGCGGCGTAGACGCTGAAGCTCGGGCTGCCCTTGACGTCGATGTTGGAGCTCGTGAGCACGATGGACGCTCCGTCGTTGAGAAGGGGCAGCGTCTTCTGCACGGTGAACAGCGTCCCGCCGACGTTCCCGTTGAACGTGTCGGCGTAGTGCTGCCACGAGATCTCCTCGAGCGATGCGAACTCTCCGCCGCCGGCGTTGGCGAAGACGGCGTCCAGGCCCGTCCCCCGCTCCTCGATCGCAGCGACCAGCCGGTGGAGATCCGCCAGGTCGGCCACGTCGCCCTGCACACCGGTCGCGCCCGCTCCGATCGAGGCGACGGCGTCGTCGAGGGCCGCCTGGCGACGGCCGGTGAGGAAGACGTGCGCCCCTTCCTCGGCGAAACGCCGTGCCGTGGCCAGCCCGATGCCCGAGGTCGCGCCCGTGACCAGCACCGTCTTGCCGTCGAACTCTCCCATGACGTCTCCTTCGTTCCGCCCCGTCAGACCGGGGCTATTTCTGTATCGTGCGGTACATAAGTCGCGGGCGACCGTCGGTATTCCGGGGGAGACGAACCTCGGTACGGTGCGGTACAGGAGGCGAGCGAGGAGAGCGTCGTGACGGGTGCAGACGGCAGGCGGGGACGGCCCCGCGCCTTCGACGTCGAGGCAGCGCTCGAACGAGCGGTCGAGGTGTTCTGGCGGCACGGCTACGAAGGAGCGTCCCTGGCCCAGCTCACGACCGCGATGGGGATCAACCGACCCAGCATGTACGCGGCGTTCGGCAGCAAGGAGGAGCTCTTCCGACGCGCGGTCGCCCACTATGCCGAGGTCGACATGGCGTACGCCCGCGAGGCGCTCGAGCAGCCCACCGCCTACGACGTCGCGCGCGCGTTCCTGCACGCCAACGCCGAGGCGCTCACACGCCCGGACCGCCCGGCCGGCTGCCTCTCCGTCCAGGGCGGCCTCGCGGCCGGGGCCGACGACGGCCGGGCAGCGGCGTTCTTGGCACAGAGCCGCCTCAGGGGGGAACGAGCGCTGGCCGAGCGGTTCGCCCGCGCCGTCGACGAGGGCGACCTCTCCGCCGCGACCGACCCTGCCGACCTGGCGAGATTCGTCATGGCCGTCAGCGAGGGACACGCCGTCCACGCAGCGGCCGGTGTGGACCGCGCGAGCCTCCAGGCCTCGGCCGACATCGCGCTGCGCGCGATCGAGCACGCCTGAGGGCGCTGGGGACATGCGGCTCGTGGCGGCCGAACCAGCAGGGAGGGCAAAATAAAAAGCCGCTGACCAGGAACTTCTCCTGGTCAGCGGCTCTCACACGGTGGAGCTAGGGGGATTCGAACCCCCGACCTTCTCATTGCGAACGAGACGCGCTACCAACTGCGCCATAGCCCCTCGAGCGGGCACCAGAGTAGCACCCCGAGGGGGGTGGGACGGAAATCGGCGACGTCGCCGGGGTCGGGCGCGCGGGCGTCCGGGGAGCGGGCTGGTGCGCGACGAACCGTGCGACCGGGCTGCCGTCGCGCCACCCGGGGTCGACGGGTGGCCGTTCGCGCGCCGCGCGGAGCGCGGCGAGCTCGACGGGGTCGGGGACGTCGGCGCCGTCCGCCCACGCTCCGCGCGGGACGGGCACGACGGACCGTCGCCGCCCGACGACGTCCCACCGGGTACCGCGCAGCAGAAGCACCACGACGGAGCCGACCAGACCGGCGACGACGACGATCGCGAACACGAGCTCGAGGACCTGTTCCATGCCTCCACGGTCCGCCGTGGCGCTCGGCGCGACGAGTGGCAGTCATGACACCCCTCGACAACATCCTGCCAAGGATCGTACGGTCGGAGGATGTTGCGCAGCGTGGGTGCCGTCGTCGTCGACGGGCTGTCGATGTTCGAGTTCGGGATCGTGTGCGAGGTCTTCGGGATCGACCGCACGGAGGACGGCATCCCGTCGTTCGACTTCCGCATCTGCGGCGCGGAACCCGGCCGACCGGTCCGGACCAAGCTAGGCCTCGACCTCGTCCCCTCGCACGGCCTCGACGCGCTCGACGACGTCGACCTCGTCGCCGTCCCGGCGACGGCGATCCACCGCGGCCAGGACCCCGCCGTCCTCGATGCGCTGCGCCGCGCGGACGAGCGCGGCGCCCTCCTCCTCAGCGTGTGCTCGGGCAGCTTCCTGCTCGCCGAGGCCGGGGTCCTCGACGGCCGCCGCGCCACCACCCACTGGATGTACACCGACAAGCTCGCCCGCGAGTACCCCGAGATCACGGTCGACCCGGACGTCCTGTTCGTCGACGACGGCAACGTCATCACGAGCGCGGGGACCGCGGCGGGCATCGACGCCTGCCTGCACCTCGTGCGGCGCGAGCTCGGCAGCGAGGTCGCGAACGTCATGGCGCGCCGCATGGTCGTGCCGCCGCAGCGCGAGGGCGGGCAGCGTCAGTTCATCCCCCAGCCCGTGCCCCCGTGCGACGACGACTCGCTCCGCGAGGTGCTCGACTGGGCCGTGGACCACCTGTCCGAGCCGCACACCGTGGCGAGCCTCGCGGCCCGCGCGTTCGTCTCGCCCCGGACCTTCGCCCGCCGCTTCTCCGACGAGACCGGCACGACGCCGGTCCGGTGGCTCACGTCCCAGCGCGTCCTGCGCGCACGGCACCTGCTCGAGAGCACGGAGCTCGACCTCGAGACGGTCGCGCGGGAGTCGGGCTTCGCGACGGCGGCGCTGCTGCGCCACCACTTCCGCCGCGTCGTGGGGGTCACGCCGTCGGCGTACCGCGACACGTTCTGCGCGGTGGCCTGAGGGCGGGAAGCGCCCTACTCCCCCACGGCCCGACGACGCGCGAGGATCGCGTCGAGCGACAGCCCGAGCGTCTCGGTCGTCGGAGACGGCTCGTCCCCCGCCGCCCGGGTCGTCGTCGTCGCCTCGGCCGCACGCTCGGTGCGCTCGCGGGGAGCGGCGTCGTCGACGTCTGCGGCGGCCTTGCCGGTCCGCAGCTCCGCCGGCACCCGCACACGACCCGGCGCCGCGAACGGCGCGAGCTCCTCGGCCGAGACCGGGGCGGGCGTCGGCTCCGGCAGCGGCTCGGGGAGCGGAGGACGCGGCGGCTTCGAGGCCGTGGGCTTCATCGTGTAGGTGGGCGGGGGCACCGGGACCGGCTCCCACGTCGAACTGGTGCCCTCAGGCGCTGTCACGGTCTCGCCGGCGCGGTCCGAGGGCCGGCCGGCGCCACGCGTCTCGCGCCCGTCGACCGGGGGGACGCCCGACGACGCCGGGCGCTCCGCCCGCTCGGCACGCCGCGCGGCGGCACGACGGGCGCGCTCGAGGTCCTCCGCCGTGATGCGCGGGATCATCTGGGTCGCGGTCTGGGAAGCCTGGACGGCGTGGCCGGTGACACGGCGGCGGTCGGTACGCACGGCGTTCCGCGGCGAAAGCGGGCTGCCGAGCGCCTGCCGACGTGCGTCGAGCGCGCGGCGCCGAGCAGCCTCGAGCCGCGCCGCGTCGGCGCGCCGGGCCACGAGCACCGCGCGCCGACCGAGCGCGAGGACCCCGGCGAGCAGCACGACGGGGAGCAGAACGACAGGCCAGGGCAGCAGCCCGAACCCGGCGAGCACGACGACGAGGACCGTCGCCCCTGCGAGCCCGAGGGTCAGGAGCATGCGGCGGCGGGCCGCGGCCCGGCGCACGTCGGGCGAGACCGCCGGGCGGGTGGCGGGCGCGACGGCGCGGCGCGACCCCTCGCGGTTCGACTCGTCGAAGCTCACGTCCTGCGCCTCCTCACGACCTCGGCTCCCGCGCGACGCCTGCGCGCTCATCGCGAGCAGCGGCACGCCTCCCGTGACGACCGGCCCCTCCGACGCCGCGGCTGCGGCCGTCGCGGGGACCGGACCACGGCCCGCGACGGCGAGCACCCGCAGGGCGCCCGAGAAGCGGTCCGACGTCCGTGCGTCGGCGACCTCCTGACGCATCCCGACCCGTAGCGGCACGTAGTACGCGAGCCAGGCAGCGAACAGCACCACGGCTGCCGGCCCGGCCCACGAAGTCATCACCTCTCGACCGTAGGCGAGCGCCGCGGCACCTCGGCGGACTCACGACGGCGTGTCGCCGCGCCGACCAGCCACGTCGTCGGCGCTCCACGTCGCCCGCCACCGCGCGAAGAGCCCCTCGGGCACCTCGTCGGCGGTCACCGCGAAGCTCCGGTGGTCGCACCAGCGGCCGTTGATGTGCAGGTACCGGCGCCGCAGCCCCTCGTCGCGCAGCCCCAGCTTCTCGACGACGCGGAGGCTCGGGCCGTTCTCGGGCCGGATGTTGACCTCGACGCGGTGCAGGCCGAGCCCGGTGAAGCAGTGGTCGGCCGTGAGCGCGACCGCCGTCGGGACGATCCCCCGACCCGCGACGTGCTCGGACACCCAGTAGCCGATCGTCCCCGAGCACAGGGAGCCGTAGGTGATCGACGACGCCGTGAGCTGCCCGACCAGGTCACCCTCGTACTCGATGGCGAACGGCAGGGTCGTACCCGACCTCGCCTGGGACGACAGCAGGCGCACGTACGCGCCGAACGTCGGCGCCGGGCCGCGCTGCGGGCGCGGCGACGTCGCCTCCCACTGGCCCAGCCACGCCGCGTTCCGACGACGCAGCTCCATCCAGGCGTCGACGTCGCCGCGGCGCAGCGGCCGGAGGACGACCTCGCCGTGCGGTCCCGCGCCACGCAGGACCACGGGCCACTGCCGTCCGGGGGGACCTGGTCTCAGCGGCACGCGACACCGCCGGGGAGGTCGAAGATCATGCGCAGACACTAGCGCTCCGCGCCGGACCCGCGGGCCGGTTCGTCCGAACTGTCCCGGCGCTCCGATCTCGGCCGAGCGGTGTGTCCGTGGGTTCCGTTTGCCACAATGGCACCATGACCTCCGGCGGCGCACAGCCCTACCCCTCGTCCACGGGCCTCGAACCGGAGGACGCGAAGGACGAGCTCCGCAGAGCGATCCGCACGGCGCGCGAGGTGCGGTCCGAGCGGTTGCGACGCGAGGCGGCCGACGCGCTCGCGGACGTCGTCGAGTCGATCCCCGAGGTCAAGGACGCCCGCTGCGTCGCGACGTACGCGGCCCGGGCCACCGAGCCCGGCACGCTCGCGCTGATGGACCGGCTCGCCGCGCGCGACGTGCGCGTCCTCCTCCCGGTGCTCGGCACGGGCCTGCAGCGCAACTGGGCCGAGTACGCGGGCTCCGACGACCTGCGCGTCCGCGCTCCCGGGCGCCCGCCCGAGCCCGGGACCCCCGAGCTCCCCGCGGAGGCCGTCGTGGACGCCGACGTCATCCTCGTGCCGGCGCTCGCCGTCGACACGTCGGGCATGCGGCTCGGGCAGGGCGGCGGCTGGTACGACCGCGTGCTGCAGCACGCGCGCCCGGACGCGCGGGTCGTCGCCGTCGTGTTCCCCGAGGAGGTCTACGACGCGGGCGAGCGGCCGCTGCCCTCCGAGCCGCACGACCAGCGGGTGCAGGCCGTCGCCACGCCCGCAGGGTGGCGCGAGCTCGGCGTATGATTAGCACTCGGATCATCTGAGTGCCAGCCGGCGGCGACCGCCGGTCCACTGCCCGAGGAGCCTCACCGTGCCCACCTACGCCTACCGCTGCGCCGACTGCGGCCACGCGTTCGACATCCAGCAGTCCTTCTCCGACGACGCGCTGACCGTCTGCCCCGAGTGCGGCGGCACGCTGCGCAAGGTCTTCTCGGCCGTCGGGGTCGTCTTCAAGGGCTCCGGGTTCTACCGGAACGACTCGCGCTCGTCCTCGAGCGGGTCGAAGAGCTCGACGTCGACCACCACGACGTCGACGAGCAAGGGCTCCGAGAGCTCGACCACGTCGACCTCCGGGTCGTCGAGCACCACGAGCAGCACGTCGTCGAGCAGCAGCTCGAGCGGCTCGTCGTCCTCCGGCACGAGCTCGACGAGCAAGGCCGCCTCCTGAGGCGTCACTGACCCGAGACCGCGCACCGCGGCCCACGAGGGCC
Source organism: Luteimicrobium sp. NPDC057192 (assembly GCF_042670205.1). Classification (NCBI taxonomy): domain Bacteria; kingdom Bacillati; phylum Actinomycetota; class Actinomycetes; order Micrococcales; genus Luteimicrobium; species Luteimicrobium sp. NPDC057192. The sequence continues at coordinate 49,964 of NZ_JBHUWD010000028.1, forward strand.
GACGGCGCAGCTGTGGACGAGCCGCGCGACGCACAGGCAGGGGCCCCGTCCCTGCCCCGGCAGGGCGGCGACGCCTAGCGTCACGGCGTGCCTTTCCGCTCCCGCTCCACCTCCGCCCCGCACCGGCCACCACCCGGAGGCCCGGCGGGCCTCGACGGCCTGCGCCGCCGCGCGGCGCGCGCGTTCTGGCGCGCCCGGTTCGCCGTGGCCGCGCTGTGCTGCGGGCTCGCGGCCACGCTCGTCGTCGGCGCGCTGCGGCCCGCTCCCCCGGCGACGGTCCCCGTCGTCGTCGCCGCGCGCGACGTGCCCGCGGGCTCGACCCTCGACGCGCACGACGTGCGCGTGGCCCGGGTCGCCGCGGCCCTCGCACCGCGCACCGCCTACCGTGCGAGCGACGACGCGACCGGTCGGACGACGTCCGTCGCGCTCGCCGCGGGAACGGTCGTCTCGCCCGGGCTCGTCGCGGCCGGAGCGGTGGCCGCGAGCGCCCCGAAGGGTCGCGTCGTGGTGGCTCTCCCCCTCGACGACGACCCGGCGGCCGCGCTCCTGGGTGCCGGAGACCACGTGGACCTGCTCGCGTCGACGACGGACGGGGCTACGGGCGCCGACCTGGCCGACGCCGGTACGGACGGCGCGGTCGCCGGCGCGGCGAGCTCCGCTGCCGACGACGCAGGTGCTGGCACTGAGGACGACGCGGGCGCCCGCGCGACGACGGCCCCTCGGACGGCGACGTCGTCGTACCTGGCGCACGGCGCCCTCGTGCTGCCGTCGCCGCAGCAGGCACGCGATGCAGGTGGCGGTCTGCTCGGCGGCGGGAGCTCGTCCGAGTCCCCGCCGACGCTCGTCGTCGCGGTCACCCCGAAGGAGGCCGAGGCGATCGCAGGGAGACCCGACTGGGCGCGGGTGACGGCGGTGCTGGTGCGGTGACAGCCACGCGCGAAGCCGGGCCGTAGCCTTCCGCCGCGGCTGTGACTCGGGGTCCGTGACGTGCTTGTATGTCCTGAACCCGACCGCAGCACGAGGAGATTCCCGAACCGATGCGCAACGTCCTGAACGGCTTCCGCGACTTCATCATGCGGGGCAACGTGGTGGAGCTGGCGGTCGCGGTCGTGATCGGCGCAGCGTTCACGGCAGTGGTGAACGCGCTCGTCGCCTACCTCATCAACCCGATCATCGGCGCGATCTTCGGCAAGCCCAACTTCGACCAGCTGTGGGACATCACCCTGCGGCACGGCGACGACCCGGATCCCACGGTCCACACCGACGACGCGATCATCAGCGTCGGCCACCTGCTCACTGCGGTCGTGAACTTCGTGCTGATCGCTGCGGCGATCTACTTCCTCATCGTGCTGCCCATGAACAAGATCAACGAGCGGCGCAACCGCAACAAGGTCGTCGAGCCCGCGGCCACGCCCGCCGACGTGCAGCTCCTCACGGAGATCCGCGACCTCCTGGCGCAGCAGCAGCGCCCGGGCTCGAGCGACACGGTCCGACAGCAGGTCTGACGGACCGCTCGTCGGCCGCCGCGAGCGGCGCCGTCGGCCGCGGCGGCCGCACGGACTTGCCGCTTCCTCGCCCGTGTCCAGCGCCAAGAGTCGCGTCACCTAGAGCTGGAGCCGCCGCCACTCCTGCCCGATCCGCCATTTCTCATCTTCGATGGCGCAGTGAAAGAGGAAGGCGACGGCAGCGCCCACGTCGGTCGTGTCGGCACGCCAGTGGACGTCGTGGTGGTGCTCGAGGGCGTACCAGCCCGGCGCGACTCCGGCCCTCGGCCCGTAGCCGACCTGCGCGTAGACGCCGTCCGAGCGTTGCAGGATCGCGTAGAACCTGTCCTCGGTGAGCCCTCGGACGGCGCGGTCGAGGTCCGAGAGCCGCGGGCGCGGCACAGGGCCACTGGCCCCCGCGACCGTGAGCTCGTGGGTCAGCGGCGGTTCGATGAGGGGGGCGAGCCGTGCGTCGACCTCGTCGAGGCTCTCGCCAGCCCAGGTGGCGGCCGTGGTGAGCGCCTCGGGATACTCCTTCCGTCCGGCGCTGCCGGGCGGGTAGGCGCGGGCGAGGACTTCGAGGGCTTCGTGCGGCCTGTCGAGGACGAGCTCGCCGGCCGCGATGATCAGCGGGACCCAGCTCGTCGAGTCCGACCGCGAGTACCGGGCCCACTGCGCCGACAGGGTGTCGACGAGACCGCGCACGCTCGCGCGCTCGTCGAGGAAGGGCACGAGCGGAGAGACCAGAAGACTCCCGAGGGTGGGGGCCAGGTCGGCGAGCTCGCTCTCGTTCCTGAACAGCAGCCACGGGACCCGGGCGGGCAGGCTCTCGATGGTCGTGCTGTCGACGATCCCGGTCCGCCCCCACCCGTCGGCCGCGGAGCCCATGAGCTCGGCCTTGCGGTCCGCGACGGACCGGAACACGGCCTTGCCCTGCACGATCAGCTGGAAGCCGTCACGACACACCGGAGGCCGGACCGCCAGGTCGAGCACGATGCGGTGCCGGCCGCCGTCCGCGACCTTCCGGCTGTACGTCAGGGCGTCGGCGCGACGGGTGAACCCGTGCTCGGCGAGCGGTCCGTCCCACTGCTGGAACGCCACGGCGCGAACCCATCCCGCGGCTGTCGCGCGGTCGACCTTCATCGGACTCAGCTCGACGTCGCGACGTCGGGCCGCAGGCGCGCCCCGTACGCGGGGTCGATCACGGGCACGACCGCGAAGAGCGTCCGCTCGAGGAACGTGACGAGCTCCTCGGGCGACAGCTCGCTGACGAGCGCGCCGTCGACGAGGGACTCCTCGGCGAACGCGACCCACGAGCGCAGCGTCATGCGCAGCATGGCGGTGTCGGGGATGCCGAGCTCCTCGCAGACGACGCGGAGCCGCTCCATCTGGAGCGCGCGGGCCTGCTGGACCACCTCCCGCACCTCCCGGTCCCCCGACGCCGCGCCGCGCACGAGCGAGAAGAACGTGTCCTCGTGCTCGCGCACGAACCGCACGAGGTTGCTCAGCGTGGCGTGGAGCCGGTCGAGCGGAGCGAGGTCGACGTCGGGCTCGGTGGCGCGCAGCAGGCCGTCGCGCGCGGCGCGCACGACCTCGCGGTGGAAGCCCTGCTTGGAACCGAAGTAGTAGAAGAGCAGCCCGCGCGAGACCCCGGCCTGCTGCGAGAGGCGCTCGATGGTGAGCTCCTCGAGCGAGTGGTCCGCGAGCGCCTTGACGCCGATCGCCACGAGCTGCGCGCGGCGCTCGTCCGGTGAGAGCCGGGTTCGTCTCTCGTCACGCCTGCGCTGGTCGGCCATGAGGTGAGCATATCGACTCGACGACCGTTACTGACTCGCCGCAAGTTAGCTATTGACACACGTTCAGTAGGCTCCGTACTGTCGCCCCCATGAGCGACGACGACGTCATCGACGACGTGCTGCCCGGGGTTCCCCGGTTCGACCGCTCACGCACCGCTGCGATGCGGCAGCACCGGCGGAGCGACGCCTCGTCGCCCGCCCCGTCATGAATCGAGGAGGATCCGTGAAGTTGAAGAAGCTCACGAGCACGCGCCGGGGTCGCGTCGCGCTCGCTGCGGTGCCGGCCGCCGTCGCCGTCACCGTGCTGATGGGTGGCGTCGCCAGCGGCGCCGTGCCCGTCTCGTTCGCCGTCTCCGGACAGGCCTTCCAGGTCGGCGCCTCCGAGCTCGACGGAACCGGCTTCTCGCAGTACTCCGGCGTGGCGCTGGACGCGAAGAAGAACCAGATTCCCGTCGCGATCTCCAACATCCAGGACGCGACGCTCCACGACCTGTGCCAGTACGTGGCCGTCGCCGGCCCGATCGGTCTCCGCATCGATGCAGGCAACGACCCGAAGAAGCCGGCGACGGCCACCGGTCTGCAGATCGGGATGAGCGACCTCAAGGGCGACGCGACCTTCCACGACATCAACATCGGGATCGACGCCTCGACGGTCCGCACCGACAGCAAGGGCAGCCAGGGCGACTTCGCACAGGACGCCAAAGACGTGACGATCACGAACCTGCAGCAGACGGCCTACTCCACGACCGCCGGCACCTTCAACCTGAAGGGCCTGCACATGGCGATCAGCACGGACAAGAGCAAGGGCCAGTGCTTCCCCGGCTGATGTCCTGACGCGGCCACGAGCCGTACCGTGACGGTCGGCCGGGCTCCCGCCTGGCCGACCGTCACATCGGCGTCGACGACGACGTATCTCACACCACGCCCCGATGGAGGAGCCCCCGGTGAGCACGACCGACGAGCATGACCCGACGACCGCCGACACCGGCGTGCAGCAGGCAGCCGCCACCGAGCCGACCAAGCGCGAACGGTTCCGCGCCTGGCGTCGCGGGCGCCCCTTCTGGGGCGGGCTGCTCCTCGTGCTCGCGGGCGTCGAGATGTTCCTCTCGGGACAGCTCGACCTCGGGCACATCCACGTGCAGTTCGGCGTCGAGGGCATGCAGGCGATGATCCTGCCGCTGATCCTCGCGCTCCTCGGCGTGCTGATCTGGGCTATGCCGGTCCACCGCATCTTCTACGGCGTGATCGCCCTGTTGCTGGCGATCTACTCCCTGATCGGAGTCAATCTCGGGGGCTTCATCGTCGGCATGGTCCTGGGGATCGTCGGAGCCGTCGTCGCGATCTCCTGGCTCCCGACGGTGGCTCCGGTGGACGAGGAGGCCCCCGAGGCGGTTACGCCTGAGGCGGCCCGACCCCGGCACGCCGAGGGCCTCGACCTCACCGGAAGCGCTCCTACCACGGACGACACTCTCGTCCTCGAGGACGCCTCGGGGCCGCGCCCTTTCGTGACGGCGTCGGCTGACACCGACGCCCTCCCCGAAACCCCCCGCCGCGCGCGACTGAACGCCATCGGGGTCGGCGTCCTCGCGTCAACGCTCGCCCTCGGCGGGACCGGCATGCTCGGCGCGACCGGTGCCGTGCCCACCGCCGACGAGAGCGGCTGGTGCGTCCTCGACCCGCTCCACGTGTTCTGCCCCACCGACGACGAGTCCGCCTCCGACACGGCGACGAGCGCGCCGACCGATGCGCCGACGTCGACGACGTCCCCCACCGAGGACGCCTCCGACGACGACGGCACCGGCGACGCCGTCACGTCCGGGGGCACGCCGAGCGGAAGCTCCGACACCGAGACCTCCGCTCCGGCGGACGGGGCGACCACGGACGAAGGCGCCGGGTCCACCGGCGGAGACACGCCGTCGTCGGGCACCGACGGGACCACCGGGACTGCCGACAGCTCCGGCGACGCCACCGACGCCCCGGCGTCTGGCGCTACCGACGACGCGAGGGACGACAAGGCCGACGGCACGACCGACCAGGCGTCCGTCGAGGCGGCGGCGAAGGAGGGTGTCGAAGCCCTCGCCGACCAGCTCAAGCTGTGCCTGGGCGAGGGCAAGGACCTGGGGTCGTCGTCGGACATCACCGCCCCGAACCTGTCCTCGCACCTGTCGGGCTCGAAGTTCGAGATCACGAACTCCTGGTACAAGGGGAACGTCTCGTTGACGCGCGTCGACGGTTCCACCGTCCGGGCCATGAAGTTCACGGCTGACAAGGCCGTCGTCCCGGGCTTCCGTCTGGACGTCCCCGCCAAGGCGGACGGTAGCCAGGGCCTCGTCGCGACGTCCGACTCGATCACGATGAAGGGCGACGTCCTCCTCTACGCGACGAAGTTCTCCGGCAAGCTCCTCGGCATCCCGCTGACCTTCACGCCCGAGTGCGCGCCGCCCGGCTTCATCCCGCTCCCGTCGATGACGGACGTGAAGATCGAGATGGTCGCCAACACGGCCCAGTCGCTCGCCTACGACAACCCCCACCAGGAGGTCTACGAGCACTGAGCTCGCCTCCCCGCGGGTCGCCCCCGAGATACCGAAGAACGGCCGAGATACCGATGCTGCATCGGTATCTCGGCCGTTCTTCGGTATCTCGCGGGGGTTGCGAGCGGGCTGCCGGAGTCGGTTCGGGCCGCCGTGTCACTGCCAGTGCGGCGGGACGTCGCGGCGCAGGCGCTCGTCGTTCGACTCGTCGCGCCGCTCGGCGCCTTCGGAGTCGACGTCGTCACTCGTGCTCCCGAGGACCGTCTCGCGCTCGCTCCCGGGCCGCACGACGCGACGCCGGCCGCTGCGGCGACCACTCTCCGCATCGCCCGAGGCGCCGTCCGCGGGGGCGTCGCCGCTCGCGCCGCCGTCGTCCGCCGGATCGTCCGACGACGCAGCCGCACCCGACGACGCAGGCTCGGCCGACGACGTCGGCTCACCCGAGCCCGCGGGCTCGGCCGTGTGCGCCACCGGGAGGGGTGTGGCCGGGTCGACGGGGACGACCGGCTCGGCGGGCACGACCGGCATCACGGGCTCCGGCGCCGACGGGCCGACGTGGCGCCGCGAGGCGGCCGTCGTCCGAGGCAACGGCGTCGCGCCCGTGACCACGGACTGCCGCCCCACGCCCAGGCGCGCGTCCCGCACGGCGAGGACGGCCCGGCGGATCCGCTCGGCCTCCTTCTCGGGGTCGAGGAACGCCGCGGCCGACCACACCTGCACGACGGTCCAGCCCAGCCGCTCGAGCCGCTCGCGGCGCTGCCGCTCCCGGACGCGGACGCTGGGCTGCGCGACGTACGCCTCGTCGTCGGTGAGCACCGCGACCAGGAGCTCGCCCGGCACGTCCGGGTGCCCGACGACGAGCGGCACCCGGTCGGAACCGGCCGGGCCGAAGTCCGTCTCGACGACGAGCCCCGTCCGCCACAGCCGCTCCGCGAGGTCCAGGACCAGGCGGTCGGTGCCGCGCGCGACGTCGACGCCGTTCCACAGCTCGAGCGGGTCGGCCTTGCCGTCGCGCTCCTCGGCGAACTCCAGGAGGTCGGAGAGGAGCCGCGCGCCCGCCCCGCGCAGCCGGTCCGGGTCGAGCTCGTCGGCGCGGAAGCACGACACCACGTCGAGCCGCTCCCGGCTCGCGCCCACCGCGTCGAGGAGGAGCGCGTCGCCGCCCGCCTCCCCGACCAGGCCGAACCGGTGCAGGACGCGCCCGTGCGGCGTCTTGCCGAAGCCGAGCGTGAGGATGATCGCGTCGCGGGTCAGCCCCGCCACCCCGGTGAGGTCCGCGACCACGACCGGCTCGGGCCTGCTGCCCGCGAAGAAGCCCGCGAGCCCCGGGTTGCGCCGGACCTCGGCGAGCAGCGCCTCACGGATCCGGGCCGCGTGCGCGGGCGTGAACGCGACGACGCCGAGCGTCTGCTCGGGTCGCGTCATCGCGTGCTCGATGGCCAGCTCGACGACGCGGTCGAGCTCGGCCTGCGTCGACTCCACGGCCCCCGACGAGGGGTCGGGCATGCCGAGCCCCTCGGTCACGTGCAGGTGGACCGTCGACCGGGACGCGGGCAGCGGGGCGGGTGCGAGGACGCCGTCGTACCCGTGCCGGGCGAGGAAACCCACCAGGTGCGGGTCGCGGCGCGTCGCGTCCGACCGGAGGGTGAGCGTCGGCAGCACGCGTGCGAGCTCCCGCACCGCGGGCGTCGACGCCGACCGCACGTCCCCGACGACGACCACCTGACGTCCGCGCGCGATCGCGGCGAGGAGCATCTCGAGCGGCACGTGCTGGACGGCGTCGAGCACGACGAGGTCGACGGTCCGCGTCGTCGGGAAGAGCTGGGGCACGAGCGTCGGGGTCGCCACGACCACGGGCCGCAGCGCCCGGACGAGGTCCGTGTGCCGCTCCTGCAGGTCGCGCACGGTCCGCAGCCGCCCCTCGAGGAGCTCGGCGAACAGCGCCTTCGTGACGTCCGGGTCCGCGCGCATCGCGTCGAGCGTCCGCGCGTGGACGTGGTTGAGCACCGAGACCGGCAGCGCCGTGACGTGCCGGCGGTCCAGGTCGCGGAAGCGGGCGGCCAGCGCGTCGAGGCCCGGGCCGTCCTGACCCGTGAGCGCGGGGTCGGTCGCGACGATCTGCTCGAACACCGAGCTCCACCACGCGAGCTCGAGCTCGGCCCCCACGAGGCCGGGCGTCACCGCGCGGCGCGACAGGTCGTCCACGAGCTCCGAGAGCCCGGCCCCCCGCGCGCGCCGGACGGCGGCCGTGCGCTCGGGGAGGTCGTCGAGCGCCGAACGGTCGTCGGCCAGGGCGTCGAGCCGCGCCGCGAGGTCGTCGAACGGCAGGTCGAGGAGGTCGCCGCCCCCGGGCGTCGGCCGCAGTACCCGCGACAGCTCGTCCACGTCGATCCGGACGGCCTCGTTCGTGTCCTCGATCGCCGACAGCCCTTCGGGCAGGCGCGGCCAGCTCCCCGTCGGGCAGTGCGTCGCCCAGACCGCGCGCTGCGCCTCGACCTGCAGCAGCGCGGCGTGCAGGTCGGAGACGCGGATGCCCGGCCGCATCATGTCCTTCGCGCGCCGCACCAGCCGCCGTCGAGCGACGCCGCCCATCTCGATCCCGTGGTCGAGGCGCCACTGCTTGGTCGCCGTCGCCTGGACCATGTCCACGGCAGGCTGCTCGAAGACCAGCGGCTGGAACACGTCGAGCGTGCCCCGCATCCCGCCGAGCATCTGCAGCACGGCCTGCCACTCGCCGAGCGTCGTCGCGGCCGTCAGGTCGGTCTCGCGCGAGACGTACTCGATCTGCTCGCGCAGGCGCGGCAGCGTCTGCGAACGCAGCCGGTCGAGCCGGAGCAGCGTCGACCGGGCGTCGTCCTCGGTCTCGAGGTCGGCGTCGAACCAGGGCGTCGTCGCCGCGTGGAGCGTGAACGCGCCCAGCTCGGCCGCGCGCTCCAGGTCCGCCGCCGCGGTCTCGCGGGCGTCGTCGTCGAGCGCGCTCGTGACCTCCGACGACAGCCGCACCGCCGTCTCCGGCGCGGGCCGCTCCGACATCAGGCGCGCGAGCGCCTGCAACGCGTCGTACGCGGACACGCCCCACGGCGTCCGCGGCAGGTGGAGCGCCTCGATGTACGCCGTCAGGCGGGCCCGGGCGCCCACCAGGGCGTCCATGGTCTCCGCGTGCGCCGACAGGTCGGCCTGCGCCGGCTCCGACGCCATCGCCGTCAGCAGCCGGTTCGCCGCCGACGCACGCCACCCCGGTTCGGGAGCGATCTCGAACGTCAGCTCGCCCAGCCCCAGGTCGCCCAGCCGCGACGACACCGCGTCCGCCGCACGCCGGTGGCCCGTCACGTACAGCGCCTGCCGGCCGCTCGCCGCCGCCTCCGCCAGCAGCGCCGCCACCGTGCCCACGACGTCCGAGCCCGACGGCGCGTCGATCGCGAAGTGCCCGCCGCCCACCAGGGCGTCCACGGCCCGGCGCTGCGCCTGGTCCAGGTCGCCCACGCCCCGCTCGAGCACCGGGTCGCCGTCCGCTGCCCGCTCCGGCGGGAGCGGCGCCCCCACCGGGACCGGGACCTGCGACGAGCCCGCGAGCGCCGCGACCACCTCGTGGCGCGCCAGCCCCGGCGCCAGCTCGTCCAGGTCGTCCACCAGGTGCTGCCCGGGGTGCACGAACGACCCCACGAGCCGCCGGTCCGTCAGCGCGAAGTCCTCCAGGACGGCCTTGCCCAGCGTCCCGATCCGTGCCAGCACCGCCGACGGGTCGAACCCGACGCCCGTGAACGCGCCCTGCGCCAGCGACACCGGGTCGATCAGCGCACCGTGGTCACGCAGCGCCCGGACGAGGAGCGTGTTGAGCTCGACCGTCGGTTCGAGCGTGAGCTCGAAGTCGGTGCCGCCGCGGCCGGCGGTCGAGATCGTCAACGAGCGGAGCAGGACGGGGGCGTTGACTCGTCTCGGTGGCGGGCCGTCGGTGGTTCCGTCCGGCCCGGACGGTCCCGAGGCGCTCGGACTGGGCTCGGCCGCCCGGACCGGGGTCGTGTCGCCTTCCTGGGCGGCGGCCGAGCCCTTGACGTCCTTCGCCGCCTCTGCCCCGTCCGCACCACCTGCGGCCGTCGCCTCCCTGCCTCGTGCGGTCGGGTGCGCCGTCTCCACCGCCGCGACGTCCGCCAGGCCCGCGCGCTCACCCGCGGGGCGCGCTGCGGGTGCGTTCCCGCGTGCGTCCCTTCGGCCGCCGTCCTCGCTTCCGGCGCCGGCGTCGCTTCCGCGGTCGTCGGCATGGGCCGAGGCTTCCAGCGCCCGGGGCGCCGACGACGCCGCGACCGACGGGTGGATGGCCCGGAAGGAGGAGGTCGCGACCTTCGCCAGGGCGGCCATGTCGTCGGAGCGCGGGCCCGGGCCGGCCGTGCCCGACCAGGAGGCCACGCCGATCGCCAGGTAGGTGGGCGCCGTGCCGTAGCGCTGCGCGTAGTCCTGCGTCTGCGCGACGACGGCACGCGCGTGCCGCCGGGCCGCCGGCAGCGCGTCGGGCTCGCGGAACAGGTTGGACAGGCGGGTCGGACGGCCCGCGAGGAGCTGCGCGAGGCCAGAGGGGTGCGCGGCCGACAGGTCGAGGACCGCGTCCCCGAGCACCGTGATGTCCTCGAGCGACGAGCCGCCCACGTGCTCGACGAGCGCCACACGCCAGCGCGGGAGGGCCGCCTCGACGGCCTCCTCGCTCGTCAACGGGCCGGTCGGCTGGGTCGGGAACGCGGGTCCCGCGTCCGAGCCGACGACCGTGCCGTCGAGCGCCTCAGGGGCGGACGCGGCACGGTCCGCGGCGCCCGGTCTCCCGACGGCGGCGTCGTCGTCGGGCACGGACGTCGTCGTCGGTGCGTCACCGGTGCGCGCCCTGTCGCGCCGCCAGAGGCGGGCGAGCGGGGAGCCCGGCCGGTCCGGTTCGGGGTCGGGGCCTGCAGCAGTCACGCTGAAACGCTAACCGCCGCCGGTGAAGCCACGGGACCGGCGCGCCGACGGGGCCGGGATCGCCTGAGACCCGCCCGGCCCGGCCGGCGACGGAACGTCCCTGGAAGACGACGAAGGCCCCGCCGGAGCGGGGCCTTCGCCTTCACGAGGAACGGCGCGCACCACGCAGGGGGCAAGCGGTGCGCGCCGTCGTAGAAGAGTGTGCAGGTTCAACTTTCGCCGCGTCAACACCCCAGGGGCGTTTCAGCCCAAGTTTTTTGGACGCTCGTCCATCAATGCAGGTCAGAGGCCAAAACGAGTATGTGGGACAAGCGTCCCGATTCAGCCGAAGGGCGCGAGCGCATCGACATCTGTCAATATGGAAGCCATGCAGGACGAGCCCCCCGCCACCGCCCGACGGGTCCTCGAGGCGGGCGCCATCGGAGGCCAGGCCGCGCGACGGCTGGCCGACACGCTCGGAGCGCTCGCCGATCCCGTCCGCCTGCGGATGCTCTCGCTCATCGGCACCGTCGAGGAGGCCAGCGTGCGGGACCTCGCGGCGCTGTCGGACCTCGCCCAGCCCACGGTCTCGCACCATCTCAGGGTGCTGCGCGACGCAGGGCTCGTCACCTCGGAACGCCGCGGCAACTGGGTCTGGTACCGGATCGCCCGAGGCCGCGGCCCGACGGTCGGCACGCTCTTCGACGTGTTCGCGCCCGTCGCGCTCGACCCGCCCCGGACCCCGCGCCCGCTGCACCCCGACGAGCTCGAGGACGCGCTCAGCCGCCTCACGGGCAGGCTCGCGGCCGTCTACGCCGAGACGAGCTACGACGTCGTGCGCCGGATCGTGCGCGAGTGCGCGACCGGGCTCGTGCGCACGCGGACCACCGCGGGCGCCACCCCCCTGCTCGTGCTCGTCGAACGGTTCGCCCGGCAGCGTCTCAGCGACGCGTCCCGCGACCGGTCGCGGAGCGCACCCCACGTCCTGTTCGTCTCCCAGACCGACACCGCGCGCTCGCAGCTCGCCGCCGCGCTCACGCGCCGGCTGTCCCAGCACCGTGTCGTCGTGCGCACCGCGGGGCTCACGCCGGGCGCCCAGATTCCCCGGAACGTCCGGACGCTCCTCACGGAGCTCGACGTGCCCGAGGCGGCAGCGTTCCCCAAGTCGCTCACCGACGACGCGATCCGCGCGGCCGACGTGGTCGTCACGCTCGGGTCGTCCGACGCGTGCCCGGTCGTGCCGGGCGTGCGCTACGAGGACTGGCCCGTGGGCGACCCGACGTTCGCCTCGCCCGTCGGGTTCGCCGCCCTCCGCGACGAGCTGCAGGTCAAGGCGGCGCGCCTCGTCGCCGAGCTCGTCGACACGCACGACGACGGGCCCGCGCCGGAGTAGCGTCGGCGGCACCCGACCGAGGAGGACGCGTGGCGCGAGACCGGACCGACCTGCTGGGCTGGGCACAGCCCGGCGCACGCGTGGCGTTCGTCGACGACGCGCGGCCCGACGTCGTCGAGGAGCGCACGGTCGCGCGGGTCACCCGGTCCCAGGTCGTCACCGACGACGGCGCGCACTGGCGTCGCCAGTCGCTCCAGCGGTCCGGCCCGTGGGCCGGGGCGCTGCGCGTGCTCTCGGGGATCCGCGGCAAGTCGCTCGCTCCCCTGGACCACCCCGAGGTCGCTCGACGCCGCACCCCGCCTCTTTCGGGCGGCGTGCGCCCCGGCGTCAGCACCGACGCCGGACCGGCAGGCCGGACACCGCCGGCGTCGCGAGAGACGGCGGCGGGCGAAGCGACGGCGGGAGCGACGGCGGGCGCAGCGACCGCGGTGGACGGTACCCGCACGCGGACGCGCCGGGTCGTGTGGGTCGGCGAGGACGACCCGCACCGCGTCGACACCGCCGTCCTGACGCTCGACGCCGACTCGTTGCGCGGGTCCGGCACGTCGCGGACCGACGCCTACGCCCTGTCGTGGACCCTCGTGACCGGCCCTGGCTGGGTGACGCGCCGGCTCGACGTCGCCGTCCGCGGGCTCACGCCGCAGGGCGCGCCCTGGTCGCGGGACCTCGTGCTCGAGCGTGGCGACGACGGGCGATGGCGCTGCGACGCGAGTGCCGCCGGCACGCTCGATGCACCACCGCCCGGGCTCCCCGATCCCGCCGTCCTCGACGACGCCGTCGACTGCGACCTCGGCCTGTGCCCCGCGACCAACACGATGCCCGCGCTGCGCGTCGGGGTCCTCGACGCCGACGTCGCGCCCACGGACCTCGTGATGGCGTGGGTCGAGGTCCCGTCGCTGCGCGTCGCCGCGGACCGCCAGACGTACGCGGGCGCCGTCGTCGACGGGCGGCGGGTCGCGCGGTACGCGAGCGACCGGTACACCGTGGACCTCACGCTCGACGCGGACGGCGTCGTCACCCGGTACCCGGGGCTCGCCCGTGCGGTGGACGTGTCGGGCGCCTGATCCGCCGGCCACGGCCGTGGCGGCGACCGGCTTGCCGTTCCCGCAACGGCGATTGCCGTCGGGGCCGGCCACCACGGATGCTTGACGCATGACCGAGCAGCCCCGCGCCCACGCGCACGACAGCCACGACGCCGTCGACGAGACGACCGCGTTCTGGGACGCCCGGTACGCCGAGAGCGACCAGATCTGGTCGGGCCGACCGAACACCGCGCTCGTCGAGGCCGTCGGCGACCTGACGCCCGGTCGCGCGCTCGACCTCGGCTGCGGCGAGGGCGGCGACACCGTGTGGCTGGCCCAGCAGGGCTGGGACGCGACCGGCGTCGACGTCGCGGCGGGCGCGGTCGCGCGGGGACGGGCGGCCGCGGACGCGCGCGGCGTGGGCGACCGGGTGCGGTTCGTCGTCCAGGACCTCGCGACGTGGCGACCCGACGCGACGTACGACCTCGCGTCCGCGTGCTTCCTGCACTCCCCCGTCGAGTTCCCCCGCACCGAGGTGCTGCGCCGCGCCGCGGACGCCGTCGCGCCGGGCGGGCACCTGCTCGTCGTCGGGCATGCGGGGCCGCCGCCGTGGTCGACCGACCACGACCACTGGCACGACCGTCCCGACCACGAGGCCGCCGCACTGCTCACGCCGGACGACCAGATCGCCGCGCTCGCGCTCGGTGACGCCTGGGAGACCGTCGTCAGCGAGGTGCGGACGCGCGACGCCGTCGGACCCGACGGTCAGTCGGCACACCTCGACGACAGCGTCGTGCTGCTGCGCCGCCGCTGACGGCCGGCGCCGAGCACCGCCGACACCGAGCACGAGCGCTCCGCCGAGCACGAGCGTCCGGACCTCGTGC
>NZ_JBHUWD010000029.1:0-16227 GCF_042670205.1 Luteimicrobium sp. NPDC057192
GTAGCGCGGATTCCGTGCTACCTCGGGCGAGAAGCGCTACCTCGGAGTCGATTCCGGGGCGGCCGCCGGTGCGGGGGCGCGCTGCGTCAGCGGACCCCCGTCGCTGGAGCAGTCGACGACCCGCAGCCCTTCCACCCGGTCGAGCGCGAGCGGCTCGCCCAGCGCCCCGGTGATCCGCACGCCCCGGAGCTGCACGTCGTCGCAGCCCGTCAGCACGAGCCCGCGCCGCACCGACTCCTCGACGCCCTCCGCCATCGCCGGCACGAACGGCGCCGGGTCGTCGGCGAAGGACACGCTGACGTCGTCCAGCGTGAGCTCGCTGACCGGGCGCTCCGCGAGGCCCAGCACGAAGCCCGCGGCCGCCCGGACCCGGCGCGCGCTGACGTGCGCGAGGGAGATCCTCCGAAAGGTGGGCGTGCCAGGCCCGACGGGCTGCGGCGCCCGGTCCGACACGACGGGCTCCCGGCCGCCCGGGCCGCAGAAGTAGTGCGCGTTCACGACGAACGGGCAGCCCACGTCGTCCATGACGACGTTCGACACGCGCACGTCCTCGACGACGCCCCCGCGGCCGCGGCGCGACTTGAGCCGGATCCCGCGGTCGGTGCCCTGGAAGACGCAGTCGGCGATGACGACGTTGCGTACGTCGCCGCTCATCTCGGACCCGATCACGACGCCGCCGTGCCCGTGCACGAGCGTGCAGCCGACGACGGTGACGTTCTCGCACGCGACCCGCTCGGCCGTCTCCTCGGTCCCGGCCTTGAGGACGATGCAGTCGTCCCCGACGTCGACGTGGCAGCCGCTGATCCGCACGTTGCGGCACGACTCGGGGTCGATGCCGTCGGTGTTCGGGGAGTCGGGCGGGTTGAGGATGCTGATGTCGCGGATCGACACGTCCTCGCACAGCAGCGGGTGGACCGTCCAGGCGGGCGAGTTTCGCAGCGCGACGTCCCGCACGACGACGCGGCGGCATCCGTGCAGCCCGAGGAGCGTCGGGCGGGGGTGCTCGAGCGTCCCGGCGCGGAACGCCTCCCACCAGGGCGCTCCGCCGCCGTCGATCGTGCCGACGCCGGAGATCGTGACGTGCTCGGCGCCGTCGGCGTACAGGCAGGGCTGGTGGATCGTCGCGGGCGCGCCCTCCCACCGCGCCTCGACGGGCGGGTAGAGCGCAGGGTCGGGGACGAACTGCAGGACGGCGCCCGCCTCGACGTGCAGCTCGACGTGCGAGCGCAGCCTCAGCGCTCCCGTCCGGTGCACCCCCGCCCCGACGACGACGCGCCCTCCCCCGGCCGCCGCCGCCGCGTCGATCCGGGCCTGGAGCTCGGCGGTCTCGAGCGCCTCGGGCTCCGCCGCAGGAGACGAGACGGCAGCCGCCGGCGCGGTCACGTGACGGCTCCGACGTGCCACGGGATGAACTCCTCCGCGCCGATGGCCTGGCCGTCGATGAGCAGGTCCTCGGAGACCGTCTGCTCGCCGGAGGCGATCCGCAGGACGAGGTCGAAGATCTCCTGCCCGACCTGCTCCAGGGTCGCGGTGCCCTCCACGATCCGCCCCGCGTCCAGGTCCATGTCCTCGCTCATCCGGCGGTACATCGGGGTGTTCGTCGCGACCTTGATCGACGGCGCCGGACGGCACCCGAACACCGACCCCCGACCGGTGGTGAACACGACCACGTTGGCGCCGCCCGCGACGAGGCCCGTCACCGACACCGGGTCGTAGCCCGGTGTGTCCATGAAGGTGAACCCCGCGTGCGGCTCGATCCGCTCGGCGTACTCGTAGACCGCCGCCAGGTCCGCACGGCCGCCCTTGGCCACCGCGCCCAGCGACTTCTCCAGGATCGTGGTCAGCCCGCCCGCCTTGTTCCCCGGCGACGGGTTGTTGTCCATGCTCCCCCCGCCCGCGGCGGTGTAGTCCTTCCACCACGCGATCCGGTCGAGCAGCCGCTGCGCCACCTCGGGCGAGGTCGCCCGCCGGGTCAGCAGGTGCTCGGCACCGAACACCTCCGGGGTCTCCGCCAGCGCCGACGCCGCCCCGTAGGCCACGAGCCGGTCCGACGCCCAGCCGAGCGCCGGGTTGGCGGTGATCCCCGAGTACCCGTCCGACCCCCCGCAGTTCAGGGCGAGCACCAGCTCCGAGACGTCGCACTCGACGCGCTCCCGGGCGTCCACGAGGGGGAGCATCCGCTCGACCGCGGCGACCCCCGCGGCGACCGTGGCCCGCACCCCGCCCGTGTCCTGGATGGTGAGCGACTCCACCACGGTGTCGGCCGGGATGTCGGCCAGCACCGGGTCGACCGCCTCGGGCGGGGCGCCCACGCCGGGCATCCCGAGGAACGCGCCCACCCCCTGCCCGTCGCGCGTGGAGATCTGCTCGGTCAGGACCATCTCGCAGCCCAGGCCCAGCACGAGCAGCCCCGCCACGTTCGGGTGCGCCGCGTACCCGCGCAGCGTCCGCAGCAACAGCTGCCCGCCCTCGCTCGAGGGCACCATCCCGCACCCCGACTGGTGCGTCAGGGCGATCACGCCGTCCACGTTCGGGAAGGCCGCCAGCCGCTCCGGGGTGAACCGGGCCGCGATCATCCGCGCCGTCGACGCCGAGCAGTTCACCGACGTGAGGATCGCGACGTAGTTCCGCGTGCCCACCCGCCCGTCGGCCCGCCGGAACCCGCGGAACGTCGGCCTCGGCCCCGCGGGCACGGCGAGCTCGGCGTGCACACCGCCGAGCGCGTGGTCCCGGTGCCCCTCCTCGAACCCGAGGTTGTGGACGTGCACGTGCTCGCCCGCACCGATCGCCGCCGTCGCGACACCGATCGCCTGCCCGTACTTGTGCACCTCGGCCCCGGCAGCGACGTCCACCAGCGCGACCTTGTGCCCCCGCGGCACCGTGCCCGCCACGGTCAACGTCCGGCCCGCGACCTCGACCACGTCCCCCGGCGACAGGTCTCGCGTCGCGACCCCCACGTCGTCGCCGTCGTGCAGGGCGAGCACGCCGCCGTCGGTCGGCGCGGACGTCGTCGTCATCGGGACGCCTCCGTCGCGAAGGTCTCGGCCGCGAGGGGCAGCCACCGCTCGACGACGGCCGCAGGCGTGTGCAGGCCGTCGAGCACGAGCGCCGTCAGCCCGAGGTCGAGGGACTCGCGGGCGGCGAGCCGCACGGGCGCGTCCCACGCGACCGCGGGACCGGCGGCGACGTAGGGCTCGGTGCGGACGAACCACCGCTCGCCCCCGTCCTGCACGAGGACGACCGTCGTCCACGAGCCCGCGGTGCGCAGTGCGAGCGACAGCCAGGGCGACCGGGAGCCGAGGCACGCGGCCGCGCCGACGCCGTCGGCGGACGCGACCGTGCACTCCTCCACCGGGGCGAACCGCCAGTAGAGACCGCCGTAGCCGGCGGCGTTCGGCCGCGGGCGGGGCGGCCCCGCGATCGTGAGGTCCCGCTGCGCGACCAGCGCGCTCGACCAGCGCAGGGCCCAGCCGGCCCCGCCCGCGAGCGTCCGCGACCGCAGCTGCCGGGTCTCCGCGAGGAGCGGCGTCCCGTCCGACGCGAGCCAGTCGACCTCGTCGCGCAGGACGCCTGGGTCGGCCGCGTCCACCGAGGGTCCGCGCCGCGAGACCTCGCGGCCGTGGTTCGGCAGGAGCGTCATGCCCTCGCCCTGTACCCACGTGCGACCGCCCCAGAACGACGTGCCGTTCACGTCGGGGAGGCCGAGCGAGAGCCCGTGCAGGTGGCGCCGGTCCGCGGGGTGCGCGCTCGTGAGCCGCGCGCCGGACAGCGCCCGGACCGGGTGCAGGTAGGGGCGCGGGGAGTGCTCGGGCCGCATGGCCTCGCCGGTCACGTACCGCGCGATCCGTACGCCGCCCGCGGTGAGGACGTTCCCGACGACGTCGCTGCGCCACGCCGTCGGGCCGGCCGAGCGCGTCTGGTCCTGGTCGCGGTCGGCGAGGTCGGGCGCGGGGCCGGTGGACTCCCGCAGGACGAGGTGGGTGCGCAGGAGGTCCGTCGAGCTGTCGGGCAGCGCGGGACCCGCGTCGTCGCCGTGCACGGCGGTCGTGGAGATCTGCTCGTGGAGCCGCTTCCAGGCGCGCTCGCCGAGCTGGGTGCGCGGCACCGCGACGGTCGTGAGCGGCGGCTTCGCGAACCGGGCCAGGTCGATGTCGTCGAACCCGACGACGGACACCTCGCCCGGCACGGACACGCCCAGCTCGTCGAGCCGCCCGAGGAGCCCGAACGCGACGAGGTCGTTGTACGCGACGACGGCGGTCGCGCGCGTCGCGAGCACCGCCTCGGCGGCCGCGTAGCCGTCCGCGATGGTCGCACCGCACGGCACGGAGATGAAGCTCACGCCGCCGAACGACGCCTGCGCGGTCTCGAACCCGGCGTAGCGCTCGGCGTTCGACGACGACGCCGCCGGGCCCGCGAGGTACACGACCGAGCGGTGGCCGAGCGTCATGAGGTGCTCGACGGCGTCGTACATGGCCTCGGCGTAGTCGACGCTCACCGCAGGCACGGACGACTCGGGCAGCGTCCTGTTGACGAGGACCACGGGCTGCGTCGCTGCCACGGCGGCCGCGAGCTCGTCGTCCGTCATGCGGGGCGCGACCATGACGAGCGCGTCGACGCGGGAGCGCGTGCTGCGCACGGCGCGTGCCTCGCGCTCGGGCCGCTCCGCGGTCTCCGCGACCACGACGCCGTAGCCCTCCGCGTCGGCCCCGGCGGCGATGCCGCGCAGGACCTCCTGGAACATCGGGTTGGTGAGGTCGGGCACGACGACGCCGACCGCCTGGGTCCGCCCGAGCGACAGCGACCGGGCCATCGCGGACGGCCGGTAGTCGAGCTCCGCGGCGGCCTGGCGGACGCGCTCGGCGAGCTCCGGGTCGACCTTGCGGCCGTTCATGACCCGGGACACCGTCGCGCGGGACACGCTGGCCGCCGCGGCCACGTCGCTGATGGTGGCGCCGGCGGCCGACTGCTCGCGTCCGCGGCGCCCGGTGCCCGCGGCCGGCGACTCTGCCGGCGTGGGCGACCCGTGGTTCGTCATCGTGGGTTCTCCCCGGTGCTCCATGAGAAACAGGTTTCTTCCCGGACGCTACCGCACGCCGATCGCCGTTGTCACGAGGGCTCGCCGCGCCCCCGCTCTGCGCGATGCCACGGGCCGAGATCACGGGTCGATCACGGGCACTTGTCAGCGCGGAGATCACCCGCTAGGTTCTGGAAACCGGTTACTGATGACCGGGACCACAACGAGCGTGGTCGGCACTTACGAGGAAGTGAGTCATGTCAGCGATCAGCGAGCTGAAGGCGATCAAGCGCCAGCGCGGGGGACCGAAGGCCAAGGCCTCGACCAACCTGCGCAAGTCCGACGGACGCGCCGCGCTCGTCTTCCTGGCGCCGTGGTTCGTGGGCCTCGCCGCTGTCACGCTCTTCCCGCTGGTCGCCTCCCTGTACCTGTCGTTCACCAAGTACGACCTGCTGACGTCGCCCCAGTGGGTCGGGTTCCAGAACTTCGTCGACCTCTTCCACGACGAGCGGATGTGGCAGTCGCTCAAGGTCACGCTGACGTACGTCGTCACGAGCGTGCCGCTCCAGCTCGGAGCCGCGCTGCTGGTCGCCGTCGTCCTCAACCAGGGCATGCGCGGGCTCGCGTTCTACCGGTCCGTGATCTACCTGCCGTCACTCATGGGCGGCTCGGTCGCCATCGCGATCCTGTGGCGGCAGGTCTTCGGCGAGGAGGGCCTGGTCAACCAGTTCCTCGGCCTCTTCGGGATCACGGGCACCGGCTGGGTCTCCAACCCCGACACCGCGCTGTGGACGATCGTCCTGCTGCACGTGTGGACGTTCGGCTCGCCGATGATCATCTTCCTCGCCGGCCTGCGCCAGATCCCCGACATGTACTACGAGGCGTCGCAGCTCGACGGCGCCTCGCGGTGGCGGCAGTTCCGGTCGATCACGCTGCCGCTCCTCAGCCCGATTATCTTCTTCAACCTCGTGATGCAGGTGATCACGGCGTTCCAGGCCTTCACGCAGGCCTACGTCGTCTCCGGGGGCACGGGCGGCCCGTCCGACTCGACGCTCTTCTACACGCTCTACCTCTACCAGGAGGGCTTCTCCAACCTCCACATGGGCTACGCGTCCGCGATGGCCTGGATCCTCGTCCTCATCGTCCTCACCCTCACGGGCCTGAACTTCTGGCTGTCGAAGTTCTGGGTCCACTACGGGGACTGAAAGGAAGCCCGCGATGTCGACGCCGACACTCTCCCGCACGGACCTCGGGGACCGGATCTCCGAGCTCGCCGCCTCGGCCCCCGCCAAGCGCCGCAAGGGCCTCTGGCGCAGCCGCACCGGCTCCGTCCTCCGGCACGTCCTCCTGATCGCCGCGTGCGTCGCGATGATCTATCCGCTCCTGTGGATGCTGGGCAGCTCGTTCAAGCCCACCGAGGACATCTTCAAGGACCTGTCGCTGGTCCCCCGCCGCTGGGACTTCTCGAACTACTCGACCGGGTGGAACGCCCTGACGTACCAGTTCGGCCGGTACATGCTGAACTCGCTCACGATCGTCATCGGCTGCCTGCTCGGCAACCTCATCAGCTGCACCATGGCGGCGTACGCGTTCGCCCGCCTGAAGTTCCGCGGCCGGGGCATCTGGTTCGCCGTCATGCTCGTCACGATCATGCTGCCGATCCACGTGATCATCGTTCCCCGCTACGTGATGTTCCGGCAGCTGGACTGGGTCAACACGTTCTGGCCGCTCATCGTGCCGAGCCTGCTCGCCACGGACGCGTTCTTCATCTTCCTCATGGTGCAGTTCTTCCGCGGCATCCCGATGGAGCTCGAGGAGGCCGCCCGGCTCGACGGCTGCGGGCACCCGCGGATCTTCCTGCGCATCATGCTCCCGCTCTCGGTGCCCGCCCTGGCGACCGTCGCGATCTTCACGTTCATCTGGACGTGGAACGACTTCTTCAGCCAGCTCGTGTTCCTCACGTCCGACGACGTGAAATCGGCGCCGCTCGCGCTGCGCCTGTTCCTCGACTCCTCGTCGGGGAGCTCCTGGGGACCCATGTTCGCCATGTCGATCGTGACGATCGTCCCCATCTTCCTGATCTTCCTGTTCGGGCAGAAGTACCTCGTCCGAGGCATCGCGACGACAGGAATCAAGTAACAGGTCACCCATCCACACACGGTCGACGGCGTCGTCGGTCGTGCCGGGATCGACGGCTGTGCCGCGATCGGAAAGCCGAAGGAGAGACATCCCATGTCCAAGTCGATGAGCCGCCGCGTTCGCCGCGCCGGTTCCGCAGCAGTCGTCACGCTCGCCGTGATCGGGCTCGCCGCTTGCTCCGCCACGGGCGACACCGGCGACAAGTCCACCGGCGGGAGCGACGGCGACAAGGTCACCATCAAGTTCTCGTGGTGGGGCTCGGACTCGCGCGTCACGTCCACCCAGCAGATCATCGCGGCGTTCGAGAAGGAACACCCGAACATCAAGGTCGAGCCCGTCAACACCTCGTGGGACGAGTACTTCGAGAAGATGAACGTCATGGCGGCCGGCAACGACCTGCCCGACGTCATGACCCAGGACGACCGCTACCTCACCGAGTACGCGACCCGCGGGCTCCTCGCCGACCTGGGCTCCCTCGACGTCGACACCAGCAAGATCGACCCGGCGGTCGTCGACACGGGCAAGATCGACGGCAAGCTGTACGGCATCGCGTCCGGCGTCAACGTGCACGCGGTCGTCGCCGACCCGGACGCCTTCAAGGCGGCCGGCGTCGCGCTCCCCGACGACAAGACCTGGACGTGGGAGGACTACTCGAAGACCGCCGCGGAGATCACCAAGAAGTCCGGCGGCAAGGTCTACGGCGTCCAGAACTACAGCTTCATCGAGCCGGTCCTCGAGGTCTACGCCCGCCAGCACGGCCAGGAGATGTTCACGGCCGACGGCAAGCTCGGAATCTCCGAGGACCTGATCGCGTCCTGGTTCCAGCGCTCGGTCGACCAGATCAAGTCGAAGGCCGAGCCTTCCGCCTCGACGGCCACCGAGGTCCAGGCCGCCGGCGTCGACGGCTCGCTCCCCGCGACCAACAAGGGCGCGATGGCCTGGTTCTGGTCGAACCAGCTGGCCGCGATCGAGAAGGACGCCGGGCACAGCCTCGTCCTGCTCCGCGCGCCCGGCGACCACGAGTTCTCGAACACCGGCGAGTACCTGCGCGCCGCGATGTCCTACTCGGTGTCGGCCAAGTCGAAGCACCCCAAGGAGGCCGCGGAGCTCGTCGACTTCATGCTGAACTCGCAGGAGGCGGGTGACATCAACCTCACCGACCGCGGTCTGCCGTCGAACCTCGACGTGCGCCAGGCGATCCTGCCCAAGCTCTCGGCCGCCGACAACACCAGCGCCGAGTTCATCGAGAGCCTCACCGCCGACAAGATGTTCGACGTCCAGAAGCCCGTCCCGCCGAAGGGCTCGGGCGAGGTCTCGGACATCACCGGCCGCATCAACTCGGACGTCATCTTCGGGAAGAAGAGCCCGGAGGACGCCGCCAAGGCGTGGATCGACGAGGTCGACAAGGCCATCGGTCAGTGATCCAGCGCCCGTGGCGGGGCGGGGCCGTGTGACCGAGAGGCACGGTTCTGCCCCCGCCCCGCCGCGGGCACCCCTTCCTCTTCCTGCGTGCCGCACGCGCCCGACGACGCCCCGCCAGCAAGGAGCACCCCGATGGTTCTCGACCTCTTCCGTCTCGACGGCCGCGTGGCCGTGGTCACGGGCTCCTCGCGCGGGCTCGGCGCCGGCATGGCCGTCGCGCTGGCCGAGGCGGGCGCGGACGTCGTCTGCGTGGAGCGGTCGGCGGACTCCGCGACGGCCGAGGCCGTCCGGGCGGCGGGGCGTCGGGCGCACGTGGTGACCGCCGACCTGGCGGCGGCGTCGCCGGACGAGCTGGCCGCCGTCGTCGACGACGCGGTCGCCACGCTCGGACGCGTCGACGTCCTCGTCAACAACGCCGGCACGATCCGCCGGTCCCCCGCCGCCGAGCACCCCACCGCCTGGTGGGACGAGGTGCTCACCGTGAACCTGGACGCCGTCTGGCACCTGTCGCAGGCCGCGGGGCGGCACATGCTCGAGCGCGGCTCCGGGAAGATCGTGAACGTCGCCTCGATGCTGTCCTTCCAGGGCGGCATCACCGTGCCCGGCTACACGGCGTCCAAGCACGCCGTCGCGGGGCTCACCAAGGCCCTCGCGAACGAGTGGGCCGCGCGCGGCGTCAACGTCAACGCGGTCGCGCCCGGCTACATGGCGACCGACAACACCGCCGCACTGCGCGAGGACGCCGCGCGCGCCGGCTCGATCGGCGACCGGATCCCCGCGGGCCGGTGGGGCACCCCCGCGGACCTCGCCGGCGCGGTCGTCTTCCTCGCCTCCGACGCCGCGGCGTACGTCCACGGCACGGTCCTCCCCGTGGACGGCGGCTGGCTCGTGCGCTGAGCCACCCCGCCGCCGGACGCGCACCGACCCAGCACGCACCCAGACCCCGAACGCACGCACCACCCGAACCACACGCACCGAGGAGACACCCCGATGGAGCAGCGCTACGCGACCCACCCCGCCCAGGTCCCCGGCATGGACACCCAGGGCCTGCGCGACACGTTCCTCCTCGAGCAGGTGTTCGTCCCCGGCGAGGTCACGCTCGTCTACACGCACCACGACCGGATCGTGCTCGGCGGCGCCGTCCCCGCGGGGACCGTCCTCACGCTGCCCGCCGACCCCGAGATCCGGTCCGAGTTCTTCCTCGAGCACCGCGAGGTCGGCATCGTGAACGTCGGCGGCACCGGGACGGTGACCGCGGGCGGCGAGACCTTCACGATGCCGAAGGGCGCGTGCCTCTACCTCGGCCGCGGGACCCGGGACGTCGAGCTCGCGGACGCCACCGACGGGGGTGGCACCGGCGAAGGCGGCGCGCAGTTCTACCTGTTCTCCGCACCGGCGCACACGACGTACCCGAACGTGCTCGTCCTGCCCGGGGAGGGGAACCGGCTCGAGCTCGGCGACCCCCTGACCTCCAACCGGCGCACCCTCAACCAGTACATCCACGAGAACGGCGTGCGGTCCTGCCAGGTCGTCATGGGCGTGACCGAGCTCCACCCGGGCTCGATGTGGAACACGATGCCCGCCCACACCCACGACCGGCGCACCGAGTGCTACCTGTACTTCGACGTCCCGGCCGACGCCCGCGTCGTGCACCTGTGCGGCACGCCCGACGAGACCCGTCATCTCGTCGTCGCCGACCGGCAGGCCGTGATCTCCCCGTCGTGGTCCGTGCACTCGGGCGTCGGGACGGCGTCCTACGCGTTCGTGTGGGCGATGGCCGGGGAGAACCAGGCGTTCTCCGACATGGACACCTTCCCCGTCACGGACATGCGATGACGGCGCCGACGACGACCGGGCCCGCGGAGCCGACCCGCGCCGCGACCCGGCGTGCCGCGGCCGAACGCACGCGCACCTGGGCGCCCTACGGCGACGCTTCGACCGACTGGGCGACGCTCGGCGCCGAGACGATGCTCGCGCGCGAGCCCGTCATGAACCCCCACGACAAGTGGGAGTACGAGGACGGCCTCATGCTGGGCGGCGTCCTCGCCGTGCACGACCTCACGGGCGACCCGCGCTACCTCGAGTACGTACGGCGCAACCTCGACCACTTCGTCCGGCCGGACGGCTCGATCCACGCCTACCGCCCGGACGAGCTCAACCTCGACCACGTCAACAACGGCAAGGTCGTCCTCGACCTGTTCGACCGGACCGGCGAGGAGCGGTACCGCAAAGCCGCCGACCTGCTGTTCGACCAGCTCCGGCACCAGCCGCGCCTCGCGGCGGGCACGTTCTGGCACAAGAAGATCTACCCGCACCAGACCTGGCTCGACGGTCTCTACATGGGCTCGGTGTTCTACGCGCGCTACTGCGCGACGTTCGGCCGTGAGGACCTGTTCGACGACGTCGCCCTCCAGTTCACGACGGCGTACGACCTCACGCTCGACCCCGAGTCCGGCCTGTGCCGGCACGCGACCGACGAGTCCCGCGCGATGCCGTGGGCGGACCCGCGGACGGGCTGGTCGCCGCACGTGTGGCTGCGCGCGCTCGGCTGGTTCGTCATGGCGATGACCGACGTGCTCGAGCACCTGCCCGAGACCCTGCCCCAGCGCGCGACGATCCTCGCGAACCTGCGGTCGCTGCTCGACGCCGTCCGCGAGGTCGCCGACCCGCGCACCGGGCTCTGGTACCAGATCCCCGACCAGGGCGGCCGCCCGCTCAACTACCTCGAGGCGTCCGGCTCGCTCATGGTGCTCGCCGCGGTCGCGAAGGGCCTGCGCCTCGGCTACCTGGACGACGACTGGTCGGACCACCTCGACCACGCCTGGGCCTCCGCCGTCGGCGAGTTCCTCAGCCTCACCGACGAGGGCTGGGTCAACGTCAACAAGATCTGCCAGGTGGCGGGCCTCGGCGGCGCCGCCATGCGCGACGGGTCCTACGCGTACTACATGAGCGAGCCGATCGTCGCGAACGACCACAAGGGCGTCGGTCCGTTCCTCCTCCTCGCCGCCGAGATGCGCCGTCGGACCGGCTGACCTCCTCCTCTCCCGAACCCACTCGAAACCACACCTCCTCCGGAGCCACCGTGCCTGCCCTCACCGACCCCACCCCTGCCCAGCCGTGGACCCTCCACCCCGACCGTGCCCTGCCCGCCGACCCGGCCGTCCGGCCGATCGCGCGCGACATCTACGCGCAGACCCAGGGGCTCCCGCTCGTCTCGATGCACGGCCACGTCCCGGTGGAGTGGTTCGCCGACAACCGCGCGTTCCCCAACCCCGCCGAGCTGATCGTCGTGCCCGACCACTACCTGGTGCGCCAGCTCGTCTCGCAGGGCCTGCGCAACGAGCAGCTCGGCGTGCGGCCCGTGGCGGGCGGCTCCGGCGTCGTCGTCGAGGAGGACCCGCGCGAGGTCTGGCGCCGGTTCTGCTCGGGCTGGAAGCACTTCCGCGGCACCGCGACGCGGTTCTGGCTGGAGACCGTCCTCGTGGAGATCTTCGGGGTCACGCAGCGGCCGTCCGCGGAGTCCGCCGACGCGATCTTCGACACCGTGGCCGCGGTCATCGCGGACCAGGAGTTCCGGCCGCGCCAGCTCCTCGACCGGTTCGGCATCGAGATCCTCGCGACGACCGACCCGGCCTGGGCCGTTCTCGACGACCACGCGAAGCTCGCGGCCGACGGGCTCGGCGAGCGCGTCGTGCCGACGTTCCGGCCCGACCCCGTCGTGCTGCTCGACCGTCCGACGTGGCGCGCCGACGTCGAGAGTCTCGGCGCCGCGGCCGACGAGGACGTCACGACGTACGCCGGCTACCTCGCGGCCCTGCGTGCGCAGCGGCTCCGGTTCAAGGCCGCCGGCGCCCGCGCCACCGACCACGGCCACCTGAGCGCGGACACGACGCCCCTCTCCGACGCCGAGGCCGGCCGGATCTACGCGGCCGCGCTCGCGGGCGAGGCCACCGCCGCCGACGTCGACGCGTTCGCCGGCCACATGCTGTTCCAGATGGCCGCCATGTCCGCCGAGGACGGGCTCGTCATGCAGCTCCACCCCGGCGTCCTGCGCGACCACGACCGGGCCAAGCACGCGCTCTTCGGCCCCGACACGGGCTTCGACATCCCCGTCACGACCGAGTACACGCGCTCGCTGCGGCCGATGCTCGAGGCGTTCGGGCACCACCCGGGCTTCCGGGTCGTCCTGTTCACGGTCGACGAGGACACGTTCTCGCGCGAGCTCGCGCCGATCGCCGGGGTCTACCCCGCGGTGCGTCTCGGGGCACCGTGGTGGTTCCTCGACGCGCCCGACGCGATGCGCCGGTTCCGCGAGGACGTCACCGAGACCGCGGGGTTCTCCAACATGTCGGGCTTCGTCGACGACACGCGCGCGTTCTGCTCGATCCCGGCGCGCCACGACCTCGCGCGCCGCGTCGACGCGGGCTACCTCGCGCGGCTCGTCGCCGAGCACCGGCTCGACCTCGACGAGGCCGTCGACACCGCGATCGACCTGGCGTACCGCCTGCCCCTCACCGCGTACGAGAAGGCCTGACCGGATGAGCGACTTCATCGTCCTCGCGCCGCTGGACGCGACGACGGTCAGCAAGCCCGATCTGCCGGTCACGATCCTCCAGTTCGGGGGCGGGAAGTTCCTCCGCGCCTTCACCGACCAGATGGTCCAGGCGGCCAACGACGCGGGCGTCATGCACGACGGCGTCGCGATCGTCCACCCGACTGACGTCCCGGACCGCCCGACGAGCGCGCTGCGCGAGCAGGACGGGCTGTACCACGTCGTCCTCGAGGGGGTCCGTGACGGACGGCCGGTCCGCGAGGTCACGCGGGTCGAGTGCGTGCAGGCGATCGTCCGCGCGCACGGGGAGTTCGAGCACTACCGCCGCCTGTACCTGTCCCCCGACCTGCGGGTCATCGTTTCGAACACGACCGAGGCCGGGATCGTCTGGGTGCAGGGCGACGACCTGGAGGCCCGGCCGCCCGCGTCGTTCCCGGCCAAGGTGGCCGCGCTCCTCCACGACCGCTACGAGCACTTCGGCGGCGACCCCGCCGCCGGGCTCGCGATCGTGTGCTGCGAGCTCATCGAGGACAACGCCACGACGCTGCGCCGGTACGTCCTGCGCCACGCCGCGGACGCGGGGCTCGGCGACGGGTTCGCGTCGTGGGTCCGGACGGCGTGCACGTTCCACGACTCGCTCGTCGACCGGATCGTGCCCGGGTTCCCCCGGGCCGAGATCGAGGCCATCCAGGCCGAGCTCGGGTTCGCGGACCAGGACGTCGTCGTGGGCGAGCTGTACGCGCAGTGGGTCATCGGGGGCGATCCCGCGATCCGCGACCTCCTGCCCCTCGACCGGGCGGGGCTCCCCGTCCAGTTCATGGCGGACGTCACGCCGTACCGCACGACGAAGGTACGGATCCTCAACGGGCAGCACAGCGCGCTCGCCCCGCTGGGTCTGCTCCTCGGGTGCTCGACCGTCCGTGAAGTGATGGCGCGCCCCGACGTCGCGGCCTGGTTGCAGCGCCTTCTGGACACCGAGATCCTGCCCTCGGTCGACGGCCCACCCGACGAGGTCCGCGCCTTTGCGTCTCGCATTACCGAACGTCTCGGAAACCCCTTTCTCTCGCACGCTCTCACCGACATCATGCTCAATGCCGTGTCGAAATGGGGCGCGCGCTCGCTGCCCGTCCTGCTCGAGGCGCAGGCCCGCGGGGAAAAGGCGCCGCTCACCGCGCTCGCCTTCGCTGCCACGCTCGCGGTGCAGGGCGAGCAGGGCACCCCGCCCGGCTTCGCGCCGCGCGACGACGCCGGCGCGCTGACCGCGGTCCGCGAGGGATTTTCCAGCGGTGACCTGCGGAACATGGTGCGCCGGATCGTCGTCGGAGCGGGCCTCCTCCCCGCCGGTGACGCGCGGCTCGGGGCCGTCGTGGCCGAGGTCGGCGACCAGCTCGACGCGCTCGTGACCGGCGGGGTCGAGGCGGCGATGAACGCTTCCGTCGCCTGAGCATTTCTCAGTTTCTCGTCGTTTCCCGTTTGTTTCTCGTTCGCCACGAACAGGCGGTCCGCCTTGCCGTCGCTTCGCATCGCGGAGTACGGTCGAAAGACCGACAGAAATCGATTTCCGGGTACGAGGGAGTACACGAGATGCGTCGAAGAATGCTGCTGCGCCATGCCGTCCCAGGGATGGGGATCGTCGCGCTGGCGACGCTCGCGCTGATATCGGGCTCGGCGTCCGCCGCCCCGCGCGGGCCCTCGGCCGAGCCCTGGCTCGGCGCGGCGGACGGCTGGGCCGCCACGGACGGCGGCACCGTGGGCGGCGCCGGGGCGCCGAGCGAGAGCTACTACGTCGTCAGCTCCCGGGCCGAGCTCATCGCCGCAGCGAACAACGGCGGCCATCCGGACGACCCCAAGGTCATCCTGGTGCGCGGCACGATCGACGGGAACGAGGCCGCGGACGGGCACCTGCTCGGCGAGCAGGACTACGCCCCCGGGTACGACATCGAGAAGTACATGTCGTGCTTCGCGGACGGCACGACGTGGAGCGACACGACGTTCCCCTACTGCAAGGCGCAGCGTCAGCTCCGGACCACGGGTTCGAACAAGGAGAAGGCCCAGATCCAGATCACGCTCCCGAGCAACACCTCGCTGATCGGGCTCGGGACGGACGCGAAGCTCTCGAGCGTCTTCCTCTCCGTCAACCGCGGCCACAACATCACCGTCCGGAACCTCACCGTCGAGTCGCCGATCGACTGGTTCACGTCCTGGGACCCGGGCGACGGCGCGAACGGCAACTGGAACGGCCGTTTCAAGGCGATGGGCGTGGTGTCCGGGACCAACATCTGGGTCGACCACTGCACGTTCAGCGACGGCGCCTACCCGGACGACCAGGCTCCCACGGGGTTCCAGGGCCGGACCATCCAGCGGCACGACGGGCTGCTCGACATCGAGGACGGCGCCGACTTCATCACCGTCTCCTACAGCCAGTTCCTCGGCCACGACAAGACCATGCTCATCGGCTCGGGCGACAGCCACGCCGACAAGGACGCCGGCCACCTGCGGATCACGTTCCACCACAACCTGTTCAAGGACGCGGTCGAGCGCAGCCCGCGCGTCCGGTTCGGGGCCGTCCACACGTACAACAACGTGTTCCAGGGCGCGGTCGACGACCCGCGCTTCCCGATGCCGAGCCAGTCGATGGGCGGGTACGCGTACTACCTCGGCGTCGGCTACCAGTCGAAGATCTACTCCGAGTACAACGACTTCGAGTACACGGGCCCGGGCGCCACGAACGACATCACGATCTGGAACTGGGGCGGCAACCAGTTCGTCGACCACGGCTCGTGGTTCAACGGCCGCCCGACGGACCTCAACGCCCTGGCGGCGCAGAAGTTCGAGGACGCCAAGGACGCCGCGCTCGAGACGGCCGCCACGACCGGCACCGCCGCACCGGACTGGACCGCGCTCGACTTCACGACGGACGTGGGCTGGAGCCCCGCCCAGGAGTACCGCTACCACGCCCTGACGTCGTCCGCCGCCGTGCGCGCCGTCGTCCTGGCGCAGGCGGGCGCCGGCCGCTGAGCGGCCGCACCACGCCGAGGCGGGGGGGGGGGGGCGCCCCCCCCCCCCCCCCCCCCCCCCCCCCCCCCCCCCCCCCCCCCCC
>NZ_JBHUWD010000029.1:16237-63397 GCF_042670205.1 Luteimicrobium sp. NPDC057192
GGGGGGGGGGCGCGCGGGGGGGGGGGGGGGGGGCGGGGGGGGGGGGGGGGCGGGCGGGGGGGGGCCCCCCCCCCGCGGGGGGGGGGGGGGGCCCCCCCCCCCCCCGCCGCGCCCGCAGCACCACCCGCACCACCCCGTCGACGGAGACGGCGCTCGCGCGACCCCTCTCGTCGGAACACCACCGAGAAGGAGTGACATGAGACCCATGGGAGCAGCCGGCGCGCTGCTGAGCGCCGCGCTCGTCCTCGCGGCCCTCCCCGCGGCCACGACGGGCGCGACCGCGGCACCGGCGGCGCCGACCACCACCGCCGCGGCCGCCGCCTCGGGCACCTGGTTCGAGAGCGCGTACACGACCTGGACCGGGCATGCCGACCGCTACCGCGCGTACGTCCGCACGCACGGCGCCTACGACTGGCGCGACGGCAGCAGGATCGAGAACTGGCTGACCGACTGGCAGGAGGTCGACGCGCAGCTCGTCCGCGAGGTGGACTCCGCGCGCGACACCTGGCGCGTCGACGTCCCCGGCCTGCCGCGCGGCACGTACGACCTCCAGGTCCGTGCCGCCGACGGCACGACGGTCGTCTCGACCGCCGCCGACCTGCAGACACGGTCGTTCCCCCGCGACGGCGCGGCGTTCGTCCCGTCGGACCAGGACGTCTACGGCTTCCCGGGCAGCAACGACGCCGCCCAGGACGGCGCGGTCGGCGGCTACCTGCCCGACGGGCGCGTCGACCCCGACGCCCGCGTCGTCTACCTGACCCCCGAGACCATGGCCGCCTTCCCCACGACCGTGTTCTCCGCCGACCGCGGCGCGACCGCGGACGAGCGGACGCCGCTCGTGGTGCGCGTCGTCGGGACCATCGGCTCGTTCGACGCCGTCGCCGCGACGAAGGCCGCAGCGGGCGCCGACGTCCCGCCGGGCGTCAGCGACAGCCGCATGCTCACCATCGGCAAGGGCAACGGCAACGTGACCGTCGAGGGCGTCGGCACGGACGCGACGCTGTTCGGGTGGGGCATCAACACGGGCGGCGCGATCAACGTCGAGTTCCGCAACCTCCACCTCGACCAGTGGTACGACGACGCGCTCTCCCTCGACGGCGGCGGCACGGGCACCCGGGCGTCCAACTACTGGGTGCACGACAACACGTTCGGCTACGGCCAGAACAAGCACCTCGCGCTCGGGCAGGACCCCGACCAGGCCAAGGGCGACGGCGCCGTCGACATCACGAACCACGCGCGGAACTACACGGTCGACCACAACCTCTTCGCGGGCAGCAGCAAGGCGATGCTCGTCGGCGGCGGCGCGTCGTCGATCAGCGCGCACTACGGGACCATCGACCACAACTGGTTCAAGGGGTCGGAGGAGCGCACGCCGCGCGTCCGCAACGGCCGGGTCCACGTCTTCAACAACCTGTACCAGGACATCCAGGGGCACCCCTACCACAACCAGCTCCTCGACCAGAACACCGGGTACGGCATCGGCGCGGGCCACAACGCCACCATCTGGGCCGAGGGCAACATCTTCGACGACGTGAACTTCCCGTTCCTACGCAGCCGGCAGGGGCACTCGCGCGGCTTCCAGGCGATCGACTACGAGCCGGGCCCCGGCGAGTCGGCCGACGCGAACGCGGGCTACAACCACTTCTTCGGCGACGCCCCCGGCTTCATCGTCTCGAAGGAGGCCGTGACCGAGGGCGACTTCCCGACGAGCGTCGCCGGGTTCCGCCAGACGTCGGACTACCTGCCCGGGCTGACCGACACGAGCCTGGCCGACCTCCGGGCGGCGGCGCTCGCCCTCGAGCCGAACGTCCTCGACGACGCGTCGGCGCGGTACTTCGACCCGAAGCTCGACGTCGGCGTCGTCGTCGCGGCGGGGTCGACCACCACCAACCCCACGATGACGGCCAGCCCGGCCGCACAGCTCGACTGGGCGTTCCGGCCGAACCGTGAGGGCGTCTGGCCGACGGACACGACGGCGCAGACCGCCGCCCTGCGGGCGGAGATCGAGACGGACGCCGGAGCGCAGAAGGCGCTCGCCGCGACGTCGGCTCCGGCCGCCCCGACCGTCACGGACGTGCGGATCAACGACGAGGTGCGCTCGGCGATCAGCGCGTTCATCCCCGCACCGGGCAAGGTCGTCGTCCAGCCCGGGACGTTCACGATCGACTGGGCCGGGCGCGACGTCCAGACGGCGAGCTACGAGCTCCAGTGGGACCAGGGCACGGGCGACTGGGCGACGGTC
The DNA here is from genome assembly GCF_042670205.1 of Luteimicrobium sp. NPDC057192. Taxonomy (NCBI): domain Bacteria; kingdom Bacillati; phylum Actinomycetota; class Actinomycetes; order Micrococcales; genus Luteimicrobium; species Luteimicrobium sp. NPDC057192. Next base: position 18,480 of record NZ_JBHUWD010000029.1, read on the forward strand.
ACGACAGTCCCGGCCAGCGCACGTCCGACGACGTTCGTCACGCAGTCGATGAACCAGTTCGCGACGCCCGAGACGGTCAAGGTGCTCGCGGCGGCCACCGACCGGGACGCCCAGTACCTGTTCCGGGTCCGCGCCGTGAACGACGTCGGCGCGAGCCCGTGGTCGAGCACGTTCGTGCTGAACGGGACGCTCGTCGGGGCGACACCGTCGGTACACGTGGAGAAGCGGGCGGGGGCGACCGACGCGCTCACGGTCACGGTGACCGAGCGGTTCGCGAACGGGGTCACCGCCGACGACGCCGAGACGTACCCGATCCGGAACAACGCCTCGGGCACGTACGCCGTCGGGCCGTACCGGGTCTTCGTGGCGACGAAGGGCAACACCCAGGTCCGTGAGGTCCGGATCGTCGAGTAGCAGGGCGGGCGGGCCTGGCGCACGCGCGCCCGGCCCGCCCGCCGCACCCCCCGTCAGCACCCTCGAAGGAGAGCGGAAGATGCGCACGGCACTGCACGGACCCCTCGCCCTCGCGCTCGCCCTGTCGGCGAGCGCGTCCCTGGTCGGCTTCGCGGGACCGGCCGCCGCGACCCCGACGGCCGGTCTCGGGACCACGGCCGACGCCGCAGCGGCGAGCGCCGCCACAACGTCCGACGCGAGCCCCGCGAGCGGCCCGGCGGTCGACGACCTCGTCCCCCTCGAGACCGCGACGACCGACCTGCGGACCGTCCTCACGGCCGCGCAGCATCCGGACGTCACCGCCGTCGCGCGGCTGCAGTCGCAGCTCGCGGCCCTCACCCCGCTCACGCGCGACGTCGCGGCCGCCCACCCGACGCCGTCGGGAGGGGACCCCGCGGCGACAGTGCTCGCCGACGCCCGCGACGCCGCGCGCGCCGCGCAGGCCGTGATCGCTGACGTCCCCGCGGCGGACGGCGAGGTCACGGTGACCTTCGACACCGGCGGCGGCAGCGCCGTCGAGCCGCAGCAGGTGGCCGCGGGCAGCACGCTCACGGAGCCGGCCCACCCCACCAAGGACGGTGCGGTCTTCGTCGGCTGGTCCACGGACGCCGCCGGGACCGGGCACCTGTGGGACTTCCGCAACAACACCGTCCTCGAGTCGACGACCTTGCACGCGGCGTGGGTCCAGGTCGACGCGACCCACCTGCTCCTCAACGCGTACGCGACCGACGACGAGCTCGCGAGCCCGTACGTCGCGGCGACGCTCCAGACGCTCGGGGCGCTGTCCGACGACCAGCGGCACCTGACGCTCCCCGCGGGCACGACCGTCTACGTCGCGCCCGGCGTGTACTGGACGGACCAGACCTACCGCGAGGGTGGCGTGATCGACCCGCCCAACATCGGCCTCAGCATCCTCGGCGAGGACGTCACCTTCCTCGGTCTCACGGACGACGCGACGGACGCGATCGTCGCCGGCAACCGCGGCGAGGGCGGCGAGTCGGGCCTGGGCGCCAACGGCAGCTGGTACTCGCTCGGCGTCTCGTCGGGCTTCCGGAGCGAGAACCTCACGATCGCCAACTACGCGCAGCAGGACCTCGTGTACCCGCGCGACCCGTCGCAGGACGTCGCCAAGCGCATCGACTCCAAGAACCACGCCGAGGTGCTCACGCGGGCCGACGGCACGGGCACGCCGGACCGGCTGACGTTCGAGAACACCCGGTTCGTCGGGTACCTCAACATGATGATCAACCTCGCTCCGGCCCGCGCCTACTTCAAGGACAGCTTCTTCCAGCTCACCGACGACTCGATCTTCTCGGGCGGCACGAACGTCTACGAGCACTGCACGTTCCACTTCTTCGGTAACCACCCGTCCTTTAACGGCGCCGACAAGGGCGGGATCGCCGTCCTGCTCGGCAGCACGGTCGTCGGGATGCCGCAGATGACGGCGACCGACCTCTACCTCGCCAAGCAGTCGAGCCCGATCGGCCCCGACGCGAACGCCATCTTCGCCGTCCTCGACACGCAGTTCACGGGCCGGATCCAGTCCGTCGAGTGGGAGAACGTCGTCCGCGAGGACGCACGGCACTTCGTGTCGCACAACACGATCGGCGACGACGGCAGCCCGCTCGTCATCAGCCCCGCGCAGCCCCAGACGTCCGTGACTCTCACGGGCGACGCGCTCGACGCGTTCAAGGTCGGCGACGAGTACAACGTCTACAACCTCCTCAAGGGCGACGACGGCTGGGACCCGAAGGGCCAGCACGACGCCGCCTGGGAGCCGTACTCGAACCTGCCCTACCGGTTCCTCGTGGGCGCCACCGGCAAGACGCTGTACTCCGACCGGACGGACGACACCAACCACGCCGTCCTCACCCCCGCGCCCGCGCCCGTGGGCTCGGTCGACGTGCGCGACACCACGTGGTCGTACGACACCCACCTGCTCGAGGGCACGGTCGACCCCGCGACCGGCGTCCTCACGGTGACGGCGCGGCCGAACCGGACGGGCGCCGTCGTGCGGACGATCGTCACCGCGACCCTGCCGAGCGGACTGTCGGCAGGCGCGACCCTGTCGATCCGTCCGGTCGCGGTCGCGCCGCCCGTCGTCACGGGCACGTCGATCGACCTCGGCGCCGACGTCGCGACGCTGCGCTACACGCTCGACCAGCTCGGCTACAAGGACACGTCGGTGATCGACTGGTACCGCGAGAGCGGCCCGGACACGACCGACGGCGTCCACGTCGGCACCATGCGCAACGACGCCGCCGGCTTCTTCGTCGACGACCCGTACACCGACTACGCGCTCAGCCGGTACGACGTCGGCTCCTACCTGCGCGCCGTCATCACGCCGAAGTACGAGTTCAGTGGGACGGGCGCCCCCGTGACCGTGCGCACGACCCGGCCGGTCACCGCGGCCGACGTCACCACGACGACCCTGTCGACCGACTTCAAGAACCTCTTCCTCACCGACGAGGACCACCTCACCACCCAGGGCCGGTGGTTCTTCGACCGGGTGACCGGCACCGCCGTCCCATGGGGCTGGGGCATCGGCACCAACGGCACCGACAAGGTCTGGGGCCTGCAGAACAACTCCGGCGGCACGGGCACGCGGCTCGTGTTCGGCCAGCCGGGCGGCTACGGCGACATGGCGTTCACGCTCGACTACTCGTCGAGCAAGGTCGAGGGCCAGGGCTTCGGCGGCAACGGCCAGTTCCTCGACCTCTACGTCAAGTACGACGCCGCGACCCGCACGGGGTACGGCCTGCACGTCGAGCGCACCGCCGCGGGTGGCTCGAACGCGACGATGTGGAGCCTCGCCCGCTTCGACGGCGACACCCGGACCCACCTCACCGCGCCCGTGCGGACGGCCGCCTTCATGCCGAAGAGCACGCTCACGGTCTCGGTCGCGGGCGACACGCTGCGGGTCCGGGCCTCGACCCGCTCGGCGCGCACGCCCCTCCAGGTCGAGCAGGGCCTCGGCAACACCGTCGACCTCGCGTGGACGGACGGCACCGGCGCGCTCGGCGCCGCCACCGCGGGCGGCTTCGGCGTCCGCATCAACAACTCGGGCAACTCGTCGTACGACTACGCGGGCAGCGGCACCACCACCAACAACACGGTGATGCTGCACGGCGTCCGGGTGGACTCCTCGCCCCGGGCGGCCGTCGTGACGTTCGACGCCGACGGCGGCACGGAGACCGCTCCCGCGACCGTGCCCCTGGGCGGGGTCGTGGCGCGGCCCGCCGACCCGACGCGCGGTGCCGACCTGTTCGCCGGCTGGTCCAGCGACGAGGACTGCCGGGCGCCGTACGACTTCGGCACCCCCGTGACGGGCGACCTCACGCTCCACGCCTGCTGGGAGACGCTCGTCTCGGCGGTCCCGACAGCCACCGTCGAGCAGCTCGCCGGGCCGACCAACGACCTGACGGTCACGGTCACCGAGACGTACTCCCGCGGCACGACGAAGGCCTTGACCGACACGTTCCGGATCCGCAAGAACGCGTCCGGGACGTACCCGGTCGGGTCGTACCGCGTGCACGTCGCAACCCGGGGCAACACCGAGGTCCGGGAGGTCCGGCTCGTGCCGTAGGCCCCGCCCGCCGCGGAGCACGCGATCCCCGCCCGCCGAGCACGGGCGGGGATCCCGTGCTCAGGCCGGGTCGACCCGCAGGGTCAGGACCGCGATGTCGTCGTCGTGCAGGTCGCCCGGCACGAGCGCCCGCACGACCTGGACGGGCGCGACCCGGGGTGCGCCGTCGTGCCCGGGGGCGACGGGCTCGCCCCCGGCGCCCGGCCCGCCGCCCGCGAGGACGGCCGCGAGCCGGTCGAGGCCACGGTGCAGGTCCTCGCCGCGCCGCTCGACGAGCCCGTCGGTGTAGAGCACGACGGTGTCGCCCGGCTTCAGCCCGACCGCGTGGTCGTGGCGAGCGGCCCCCGGGGCCACGCCGAGGATGAGGTCGCGCGCGCCGTCGAGCCGCTGCACCGCACCCGACGCCCGCACGACGAACGCGGGCGGGTGCCCCGCGCTCGACCATGTGAGCGTGCGGGCGCCGTCGGCCTCCGGCGACCCGAGCCGGGCCAGCAGCACGGACGCGGTCGCGCGCACCCCCGTGCCGACGTTGGCGGCGTCGAGCTGGGCGAGGGTCTCGGCGGGCGTCCGGTCATCCCGCCACAGGTACCCGCGCAGCAGCGACCGGAGCTGGCCCATGAGCGCCGCGGCGTCGATGTCGTGCCCGGTGACGTCGCCGATCGTCACCGCCACGTCGCCCGACGGCAGGACGAGCGCGTCGTACCAGTCGCCCCCTACCTGGTCGCCCAGGACCGCGGGGACGTAGGCGCCGTCGAGCGTGACGCCGTCGGGCGCGGGGAGGTCGGTGAGGAGCGCGGTCTGCAGGACGTGCGCGACGTCGTGCCGGTGCTGAAGGAGGCGCGCGCGCTCGAGCGCGACCGCCGTGTACCCGGTGACGGTGGTGAGCAGGTCCTGCAGCGGGTGGTCGAAGACGCGGCGGTCGGCCCAGCGCACCACGATCACACCGAGGATCGCGTCGCGGGTCCGCAGCGGCAGCAGGGCCAGCGCGCCCGGCCCGCCCTCGGCCGGCATCCGGGGGAACCGCTCGGTGACCTCGTCGTGCGTCTCGAACCAGAGCGGCTCGCGCGTCCGCAGCACCTGCACCGACGGCCAGTGGTCGTCGGTGAAGAGGTCGTCGCTCCAGATCGCGTCGCCCAGGCCGGGGACGTCGCCGTGCTGGACCCAGCGCAGCACCTTGCCGCGGGCGTCCGCGAGCGCCACCGCGCCCCGGACCGCGCCCACGCGTTCGACGACGAGCCCGCACGCGACGTCGAGGACCTCGTCGACGGTCGTGGTCGCGGACAGGGCCTCGGCGACGTGGAGGAGCGTGCGGGCGTTGCGGTGCCGGCGGGTGGCGGCGAGCTCGGCCGACCGCGCGCGCCGGCTCTCCTGGCGGAGGCGGACCTGCGTCGCGCACGCCTCGGCGAGGTCCGCGAGGACGCGGAGCTCGTGGTCGGTCCACGCGCGCGGCTCGTGCGTGATCGCGCAGAGCGTCCCGACGGTCGTGCCGGCGGTGTCGATCACCGGGTAGCCCGCGTAGGCGGCGACGTCGAGCTCACGCAGCGCGGGGCTGTCGAGGGAGTCGGCGGCGCGGACGTCGGGCAGGACGAGCGGGTCGCCCGTCGCGAGGACCTGGCTGCAGAAGGAGTCCGCGATGGCGAGCATGCGGGTGCGGGCGTACTCGCCGGTGAGCCCGACGGCGCCGGGGAACCCGACGTACTCGTCGTCGCGCTTGAGGGAGACGAGGGCCACGGGGACGTCGAGGTGCGCGGACAGGAGGCGGGCGAACCGCTCGTACGCGGGGTCCGGCGCGGTGACGGCAGGCGCCGGCGGGCGGGGCGCGGTGTCCGCGACGGGTCCTCGCGTGTGCGTCATGGCGGCATCATGGCAGGTCCCCCGGGGCGTTCCCCGGAGCGGTCCGGCTCGTGTCGGCGGTGGGAGCGCTCCCGCCCGGGGCCCTCACCTCAGCGTTCGGTCGAGACGCCCCGCGCGAGATTCACCCGCGCCTCCCACGGTCGCAGGGCGACGACGGCGCCGTCGGGCACCGGCACCGTGTCCGGCAGGTTGGCGAGGACGAGGTCCCCGAGACCCGGCCCGGAGGGGTCGGCGAGCTCGCTGAGCGCGACCTCCTGCGGGTCGGACGACACGTTCACCACGACGACGAGGCGGACGCCGTCGAGCTCGCGCGCGTACGCGTAGACGTGCGGGTGGTCGGCGGCGAGCATCGTGAAGTCGCCGTCCGCGACGACCGGCTCGGCGTGGCGGAGCGCGACCAGGGCGCGGTAGTGCGCGAGGGGCGACGTCGGGTCCTCGCGCTGCGCGTCGGCGTTGAGCCACGTGTGGTTGGGGTTGGCCGCGAGCCACGGGGTCCCCGTCGTGAAACCGGCGCCCGGCTCCTCCGACCACTGCACGGGGGTGCGCGCGTTGTCGCGGCCCATGGCGCGGATGCCGTCGAGGAGGACCTCCGGGTCGTGGCCCGCCGCGACCTGCTGGCGGTAGTAGCCGACGGACTCGACGTCGTCCACGTCGTCGATCGAGCCGACGGGCGCGTTCGTCATGCCGAGCTCCTCGCCCTGGTAGACGTACGGCGTCCCGCGGTGCAGGTGGAGGAGGGTCGCGAGCGCCGTCGCGGACTCCCGCCAGTGCGCGCCGTCGTCGCCGAACCGGGAGACGACGCGGGGCTGGTCGTGGTTGTCCCAGTACAGCGAGTTCCAGCCCACGGACCCGAGCTCGACCTGCCACCGGCCGAGCGACGCCTTGAGGTCGCGCAGGTCCAGCGGCACGGGGTCGAACTTGCCGCCCGGCCCGTGGTCGAGGCCGACGTGCTCGAACTGGAACACCATGTCCACCTCGCGGCGGTTCGGGTCGGTGAACGCGATCGCCTCGTCGAGGGTCACGCCCGGCGTCTCGCCGACCGTCAGCAGCTCGCGGTCCGGGTACCGGTCGAAGACCTCACGGTGCATCTCCTGCAGGTACTCGTGGACGCGCGGTCCCGTCGTGTAGAGGGGGCTGCCGTCGCCGAGGGCGCCGTGGCCGTTCGGGGCGCCGTCCCGCAGCGGCAGCACCTTGGAGATGAGGTTGATGACGTCCATCCGGAAGCCGTCGACACCCCGGTCGAGCCACCAGCGCATCATCGCGTAGACCGCGTGCCGGACCTGCGGGTTCTCCCAGTTGAGGTCCGGCTGCTTCCGGTCGAACAGGTGGAGGTAGTACTCGCCGCTCGCCTCGTCGAGGGTCCACGCCGGCCCGGAGAAGAAGGACTCCCAGTTGGTCGGCTCCGCGCCCGGCGCACCCGGCGCGAAGCCCTCGCGCGGCGGGTGCCACCAGTACCAGTCGCGGTGCGGGCCGTCCGGACCCCCGTCGCGAGACGACACGAACCACGGGTGCTCGTCGCTCGTGTGGTTGACCACGAGGTCCATGACGAGCTTGATCCCGCGGTCGTGCAGGGCCGCGAGAAGGCGGTCGAAGTCGTCGAGCGTCCCGAACATCGGATCGATCGCCTGGTAGTCGGCGATGTCGTAGCCGTTGTCCGCCTGCGGCGACGTGTAGATCGGCGACAGCCACACGACGTCCACGCCCAGGTCGCTCAGGTGGTCGAGGCGCGACTCGATGCCCGGAAGGTCGCCGACACCGTCCCCGTTCGAGTCCGCGAACGACCGCGGGTAGATCTGGTAGACGACCGCCGACTTCCACCACGAGCTCATGGCCCCCACGCTACGTGTCCGCTCACACCTCGACGCGGCGCCCTTCGCGCGCCGCGACCCGGGCGGCGTCGAGCACCTCGGCCGTCCGGACGGCGTCGGCAGGATCCACGGGTACCTCGCCGTCGTCGCCCACCCACGCGTCGACGCGCCGGTAGAAGTCGGCGTGCCCGCCGGGCGCGCGCCGCACCGCGGTCTTCTCGCGCCCACGGACGAGCCAGCCCTCCGAGTCTGCGGGGGCGTCGGCGTCGAGCACCTCGAACGGCGACGCCTCGGACGCCGTCTCGTAGGTCGTGACGAGGTACGCGGCGCTGCGTCCGAGCACCCGCGTGCGGGGCCCCGGCGCCCCCACGACCGACCCCGCCCAGAGCCGGGACACGACCCCGCCGGGCACGGCTCCGGCGCCGTCGACCGCGCCACCCTCGGCATGCTCGAGCTCGAGGAAGACGTCGTCCTCGGTCGGGGTGGTGTGGGCGCGCAGCCGCGCGGACACGGACGTCACCGGCCCGAAGAGCTGGGTCGCGGAGTCCACGAGGTGGGGCCCGAGGTCGAGGAGCAGCCCGCCGCCGACGGGGTCGTTCTCCTTCCACCGGTCTCGCGGGACGGGCCGGAACCGCTCCCAGCGGCGCTCGAACGTGTGCACCTCGCCGAGCTCCCCGCGTCCGACGACGGCGGCCAACGTGAGCTGCTCAGGGTCCCACCGGCGGTTCTGGAAGACGGTGAACGGGGTCGTGCCCGCCGCGTCGACGACCTCACGGGCCTGGGCGGCGTCCGTCGCGATCGGCTTGTCGAGGACGAACGGCACGCCCGCCGCGGACACGGCCGCCGCGTGCTCGACGTGGAGCTGGGACGGGCTGGCGATCACGACGACGTCGAACGTCGGGCCCACGGATCGCGGCCCCCCGCTCCGCGAGGCGAGAAGGGCCCCGAGGTCGTCGTGCAGGCGGACGGCGGGCCAGTCGCTCGCCGCCTGCATACGCCGCCCAGGGTCGCGGACGACGACGTCGGTCACCACGCCGCCCGCCTCCCGGATGAGCCGGGAGTGGATGCCGCGGCCGGAGCCGCCGTAGCCGACGAGGGCGTAGCGCGTGGAGGTCATGCGCCATTGTCGCGTGATCCCCGCCGTCAGGACATCCGGCGATCGGCGGCTACCGCCCGCCGCGCTCGAGGCGGGACGACGCACCGACCCCGGGTGGGTGCGGGCTCCTGCGAGCGACGATCACGGCAGGCGGGTGCTCACCGCTCGAGCCCGGCCTCGAGCGCGGCCAGGTCGTCGCCGAGGCGCAGGCCCGCAGCGCCGAGGTTCTGCTCCAGGTGCGGGATCGAGGTCGTGCCGGGGATCGGAAGAACGTTCGGTGCGCGGTGCAGCAGCCAGGCGAGCGCGACCTGGGAAGGAAGGGCGCCGAGACGCCGGGCGACGGTGTCGACCGGGCCGCCGGGTCGCGCGTGGTCGCCGATCGCGAGCGGGAAGAACGGGATGAAGGCGATGCCGTGCGCGGCCGTGTGGTCGACGACGGAGTCGTGATCGCGCGCCGCGAGGTTGTAGAGGTTCTGCACGGCGGAGATCGGCGCGACAGCGCGTGCCTGCTCGAGCTGATCGACCGTGACCTCGGACAGGCCGATGTGGCGGACCTTGCCCTGCTCGCGCAGCTCAGCCAGGGCACCGACCTGGTCGGCGAGGGGGTAGGCGGGGTCCAGGCGGTGCAGCTGGAGAAGGTCGATCGCCTCGACCCTCAGCCGGCGCAGGCTGAGCTCGGCCTGCTGCTTGAGATAGGCCGGGTGCCCCAGCGGCACCCACTCGGTGGGCGACGGGCGCACGTTGCCGACCTTGGTCGCGATCACGACGCCCTCCGGGTACGGGTGCAGCGCCTCGGCGACCAGCTCCTCGCTCCCCCCGAGCGCATAGGCGTCGGCGGTGTCGACGAGCTGGACCCCCAGGTCGACGGCGCGGCGCAGCACGGCGATCGCCGACCCCGGGTCGGCCGGCGCCTTCCAGATGCGGGCGCCGGCCTGGGTCCCGTCGCCCGTCGCGTCGGTCAGTCGCATCGTTCCCAGACCGAGGCGGCGTACGGGCAGGTCACCGCCCAGGAAGAAGGTGTCGCCGGCAGGAGTTGCGGTGTTCGTCGTAGCAGTCATGCCCGGCACGGTAGGAGCTACCACCAGTGTCAGATGCAAGGGAGACAGGATGAGCGGTCCGGACGACGACGGCCTGAGCATCGGCGAGCTGTCGCGGCAGACCGGCTCCAGCGTCCGGTCTCTACGCCACTACGAGCTCAACGGGCTGCTCGACGCAGCGCGCACGAGCGCCGGGCACCGCCGGTTCACGACCGACGACGTGGAGACCGTGCGGCGCATCAGGATGCTGCTCGACGGCGGCCTGCCGCTGGTCATCGTCGAGAAGGTGCTGCCCTGCTTCACCGACCAGGGTGCGCGCCTCGACACGTGCGTCGCGGACTATCTCCGCGATCACCTGCGGACCGTCCAGGAGCGGATCGCCCACCTCGACCAGCAGCGAGAGACCATCGCACGGCTGCAGCACCTGGTCGTCGCCTGAACCCTCGCTCGCGAGCGGCGTGGCGCAACGCTTGAAGGCCTTGTCGCGGTCGGCGGACCGTTCTACGGTGTAAGTAAGTGGTTACTTATCAGAGGAGAAGATCCATGAACACCACCGACCGACTGACCCCGGAGCTCTTGCGGGAGCAGCGCACCATCGTCCTCGAGACCCGCAAGCGGGACGGCACGTGGGTCGCGACGCCCGTGAGCGTCGTCGTCGACGAGGATGGGCGCGTGTACTTCCGCACCTACGACGCCGCAGGCAAGTACAAGCGCCTGCGGAACGACCCGCACGTGCGCGTCGCGCCCGCGACACGCCTGCGCGGTCGTCCCACCGGACCTGCGGTCGGCGGCACGGCGCACCGCGTGACCGGCGCCGACGAGGACCGCGCACGCGACCTGCTCGCTGCCAAGTACGCCCTCCTCCAGCGCCGCCTCGTGCCGTGGATGCACCGCAACCGCGGCTGGGCGACCGTCCACTACGAGCTCACCCTCGATGGCTGAGCCGCACACCCGCGACGCGGTCGTCGCCGCGGCGATGGACCTGTTCGGACGCCAGGGCTACCGCGCGACGACGATCGCGCAGATCGAGGCAGCCGCGGGCCTCTCGCCCGGCGCGGGCGGGCTCTACCGGCACTTCCGCTCCAAGCGCGCGCTGCTCGAGGAGGGCCTGCGCCGCCAGGCCGAGCAGGGCCGCGGGCTCGCCGCGTTCCTCGACGACCCCGCCGGCCTCGCCGCGCTCCCCGTGCGCGACCGGCTCGTCGCCGTGGCGCGTGCCGGCCTGCGCCGTCTCGAGGAGGAGCGCGACGTCAACCGGCTGCTCGTCCGCGACCTCGCGGCGTTCCCCGACCTGCTCGCCCAGGTCCGCGAGCAGGAGCTCGCGGCCGTCGTCGGCGCCGTGGCCGGCTGGCTCCGCGCGCAGCCCGAGCAGCCCGTGGGCACGCCCGACTGGGACGCGCTCGCGTCCGTCGTCGCGTCGTCGGTCAGCCACTACTGGGTGCTCCGCGACGTCTACGACGGCGAGCACCCCCACGGGATCGACGAGGACCGGTACCTCACCGCCCTCGCCGACCTCGTCGCGCGGACCTGGGTCGAGGGCGCGCCGACCGCCCGGACGGCCTGACCGCCCGGACGACCGGCGACCGCTCAGAGGACCTGCGAGATCCCGATCGCGCTGCCGTCGCCGTCGTGCACGACCGCGACGAGCATCCCGCCCACGTCCCGCGGCTCCTGCACGACCGTCGCCCCGGCGGCCGTGAGCGCCGCGACGGTCGCCGCCGCGTCGTCGACGGGCCAGTACGGGATCGGTCCCGTCGTTCCGTCGGGCGACGGCGTGATCCCGACGTGCTGCCCGCCGTCGCCGTACCCGACGTAGTACGGCTGGTCGACGTCGGGCTCGCCGAACAGGGCGGTGAAGACCGCCTTGCTCGCGGCGACGTCGCTCACCGTGTAGATGACGCTCCGTGGCTGGGTCATAGCTCGTTCTCCCTGCTCGCGGCCGGCGCACTCCACGCTGGCCTCTCCGTGCTGACGACCCCCTGACGCGCGCCGGCCCGTCGGTGTGACCGGGCCGGCCGCCGCCCGTCAGGTCAGGTCGTCGTGGTCCCCGCGCACCCAGGCGACGTAGCGGTCGGCGGACCGGCGCAGGACGCCGTGCCCGTCGGCCGCGATGCGCCCGTGGAAGTTGTGGTAGATCCGGTCGAACGCGAGCGGCTCGAGGCGCGCCGCGATCCGCTCGACCACCGCCGGCGAGAGCGGGAGGTGGTTCGGGTACGAGCGCATGAAGGTCACGGACTTCCGGTCCGCGTTGACGAAGACCGTGTCGCCCGACAGCAGCGCGCCCTTGCCGTCCTCGGTGCCGGTCCAGTGCACGACGCCGCTGCCCGGGAAGTGCCCGCCGACCTGGTGGAGCGTCAGCCCGGGCACGATCTCGCGCGTCCCCGACCAGGTCTCGACGACGTCGTCGGGACGACCCACCCACGACGCGTCGGCCTCTGAGACCAGGACCGGCACTCCACCGAGCCTCCGGCTCCACTCCACCTGGACCCCGAACATGTGCGGGTGGCTCGCGGCGATCGCCACGACCTCGCCCAGCGACCGCACCGCCTCGACGGCCTCGTCGTCGAGGTATCCCAGCGGGTCCCACAGGAGGTTGCCGTGCGGTGTGACGACGACCTTCGACTCCTGCTCGATCCCGACGCCCGGGTCGCCGCGCAGCGCGTGCAGGCCGGGCTCGAGCTCGTCGACGCGCACATGGCAGCCATCTGCCGCGAGCTCGGCGAGCGTCGTCCAGGTCTGGCCGGACTCGACCACGTACTGGCGCTCGTCGGCGCAGATGGGGCACAGCTCGGGGCGGTCGGAGCGTTCGACGCCGCAGGTGCGGCAGATCCAGAAGTCGTCTGAAGCCATGGGGTCGATCCTGCCGGGAGCCCCGGACATCCGCGCCCGGAGATCACTCGTCCCAGGCGGCCGCTCGAGCCCGGCGGCGACGAGCGGCGAGCCACCGGCCGCCGCCGGCGGGGAGGGCGCCCGCGAGGACGCCCCACACGAGCGCACCGGCCGTGATCGGGTCGAGGTCGCCCGGCCGGCCGAGCTGCTCCCGCAGCGCGAGCGCCGTGAGCGTCCCGCCGACGACGGCCCCTGCGACCGCGAACACCGTCACAGCCACCTGCTCGTGGCGAGCGGGCGGGCCGAACCGGCGGACCGCGGACTCCAGGAGCCGTGCCATCGAGAACCCCGCGAGGGCGGTGACCACGACCGCGGCCAGCCCCCCGACGAGCCCGAGCACCATGCCGAACCCGACGAACGTGGTGTCAGCACCGGGCTCGTCTGCGGTCATCGCGCCGTCGACGAACGCCGCCACCAGCGTCACGACGACCCACAGCCCGACCTGGATCGCGAGCGCGTACCCGGTCGTCCGCCAGGCGAGGGTCGTGACCGGGACCGGCAACGACCGGTCGGGCGCGCCGTAGCGCTCCGCCCGCAGCTCGTCGGCGACCTGCCGCATCAGCCCTCCCCGCTCGTCCTGCGCCCCAGTCTGCCGTGACCGGAGGCCAGGCGGGACCCGGCCGTCGTCGAGGACGGGGTCGCGCACCACCCGCGCCGAGCGCTCAGGCGCGGACGGCCTGGGCGCCGCGCGAGCGGCCGGTCACCAGCAGGACGACGCTCGCGACGACCGCGAGCCCGATCGCGACGACGGCGTACCCCTGGGCGGTCGCGAGCAGCCCGCCGCCGTCGACGACGAGGACCCCCGCGACGACCGCGGGCACGCCCATCGCGAGGTACGCGACGACGTAGAGCACCGAGAGCAGCCCGGCGCGCTCGTGCTCGGCGGCGAACGGCACGGTGAGCCGGATGCCGCCCGTGAAGCTCGCGCCGAACCCGAGCCCCGCGACGACGGTCCCGACGAAGAACAGCGCGAGCGACCCGGTCGACAGGGAGACCAGCGCGATGCCGAGCCCGACGACGAGCGCCGGCATCGCGAGCAGCAGCACGGTCCGCGCGGGCACGGACCGCACGAGGTACACGCTGAGCGCGCCGCTCCCGGCGAGCGCGAACAGCGACGCTCCTCCGGCGAGCACCCCCGCGGACGGCGCCAGGAGGTGCACGAGCGACGGGCCGAGCGCCCCGTAGAGGCCGGCGAGCGACCAGCTCGCGAACAGCGCCGGCACGACGCCGAGCAGCGTGACGCGCGCGGCACGGGGCGCCCCCAGTCGCGGCCGGAGCGAGGCGAGCGCGCCGGGCCGGGCGCACGCGAGGGTCTCGGCCATGAGCAGGATCCCGATGCCCTGCACGACGAACACGCCGATCAGGAGGTCGTACACGAGGTGGGTCGGCTGCGGCAGGTACTGCACCAGGACGCCGGCGCCGAGCGCGCCCGTCGCGGTCCCGATCGGCGTGGCGACCGCGTTGGCGAGCGTTCCGTGCCGGGCCGAGAGGTCGAGGAGGGCCGCGCCCACTGCCCCCGCGGCGGCGCCGGTCGCGACGCCCTGGACGACGCGGGCGAGCATGAGCGCGTCGACCCCTGCGGCCGTCGTGAAGACGATCATCGACCCGATCTGGAGGCCGACGGCGCCGAGCAGCACCGGGCGCCGTCCGACGTGGTCCGAGAGGCGGCCCGCCACGAGCAGCGCCGCGAGCACGGCGACCGCGTAGACCGCGAACACCGCCGTCGTCGTGATGGGCGTGAACCCCCACTCCGCCTGGTACGTCGCGTAGAGCGGCGTGGGCGCGCTCGACGACGCGAGGAAGAACACGATGACGGACAGCAGGAGGGCGAACGCGACGGCGTCGGGCAGGCGGCGGGAGCGCCGGACGACGACGGCTGCGGCGCGCGGCGCGGGAGCCGCGTCGTCGCGGGCGGTGACCGGGTGGGTCTGGGTGCCGAGCATGTCGTCCTCCCGGGCGGTCGGTCCGATCGAGCCAGCCAGACAGGTCTGTCTGGCGAGGCTTCACAGTAGACAGACCTGTCTGTTAGAGTCAAGACATGAGCACGACAGCCACCGCCGGCTCCCCCGGGTCGGCCACCGACCGCCGGACGGCCCGCGAGCGTCTGCTCGACGCCGCGAACGAGCTGTTCTACGCGGAGGGCGTCCACACGGTCGGCATCGACCGGATCATCGAGCACGCGGGCGTCGCCAAGGCGTCCCTTTACAGCACGTACGGCTCCAAGGACGAGCTCGTCCGCGCGTACCTCGTGCTCCGGCACGAGCGCATCCAGGCGAGGATCGAGCGGCACGTCGCCGCGCACACCGACCCGCGCGAGCGCGTGCTCGCCGTCTTCGACGCGCAGGCCGAGCGGTTCGCCGAGCCCGGGTACCGGGGCTGCGCGTTCACCGCCGCGGCCGCGGAGTCCGAGCCCGGCAGCGCCGCCGTCGAGGAGACGGAGAACTACCGCGCCTGGCTGGTCGGCGTCCTCACGGAGCTCTCTCGCGAGGCGGGCGCGCGCGAGCCGGAGGCCCTCGCCCGGCGCCTGCAGATGATCTACGACGGCGCCGGCCTGGCGATCCGCATCGACCGCGCCGCGACCGCCGGGCCCGACGCCCGCGACGCCGCCGCGACCCTGCTGGACGCCGCGCTCGCCTGACCGCGCAGCCGTCGTTCGCATCGTTTCGACCGACGTGCCAGAGTGACCGGGTGACCTCTCCGCGCACCACCGTCGAGCCGGTGTCGAGCATCCGCGACGCGGCCGGCGGGATCGTCGCGCTCACGCTCGCGACGTTCGCCGCGATCACCACCGAGATGCTCCCGGTCGGGCTCCTGCCGCAGATCGGCGACGCGTTCGACGTCTCCGACGGGACCGTCGGGCTTCTCGTCACCGTCTACGCGTTCATGGTCGCCGTGCTCGCGCTGCCCCTCACGCTCGGCACCCGGCGCCTCCCCCGCAAGGGCCTCCTCCTCACCACGCTCGCCGCGTACACCGTGAGCAACGCCGTCGTCGCCGTCGCGCCCGCCTTCGGGGTCGTCGCCGGCGCCCGTGCCCTGGGAGGGGTCGCGCACGCGCTGTTCTTCTCGCTCAGCATCGGGTACGCCGCGCGCCTCGTGCGGCCCCACCTCACCGGCCGGGCGATGGCGCTCGTGACCGCGGGCGCGTCCGCGGGGTTCGTCCTGGGCGTCCCGCTCTCGACGACGCTCGGCACGGCCGTCGGCTGGCGGCTCGCGTTCGCGGTGCTCGCCGGGGTCTGCCTCGTCACGACCGTGCTCGTCGCGGCGTACCTGCCGCCCGTCGAGTCGGACACCGCGCACACCGCCCCGGTCACCGGACGACGCCCGCAGCTCGCGACCGCCGTGACCACCAACGCCGTCGTCTACCTGGGCCAGTACGTCGTCTACACGTACGTCGCCGTCCTGCTGCTGCACTCCGGCGTCTCGGAGGACGGGGTCGGTCCGGTGCTGCTGGGCGTGGGCGCGCTCGGCCTCCTCGGCCTGTGGTTCAGCGCGGCCCGGCTCGACGTCGCCCCGCGCCGGACGGCGATCCTCGTCCTCGCGGTGCTCGCGGCCTCGCTCGCGGCGCTCGCCCTCGCGTTCCCGTCGCGCGGCGGCGTGCTCGCCTCGACCGCGGTGTGGGGCGCCTCGTTCGGCGCCGTGGCCTCGATCTTCCAGACGGCGGCCGTGCGGACCCGCGGCGCCTCCCCCGACGTCGCGGGAGCACTGGTGAACGCGACCGCGAACGTGGGCATCGGGGGCGGCGCGGCCCTCGGCGCGCTCGTGCTCGACCGCAACGGGCTCGGCACGCTGCCGTGGCTGGGTGCCGCGCTCGTGGCCGCCGGCCTCGTGATCGTCCTCGTCGGGCGCCGGGCTTTTCCGCCGACCTGAGCGGTCAGACCCAGGTCCGGCGGACCGCCGCCTTGGTCCCGGTGACGAGGCTCCCCGCGGGGACGTCGTCGGCGACGACGGCGCCCGCCGCCACGACGGCGTCCTTCCCGATCGTGACTCCCGGGAGGATGGTGGCGCCCGCGCCGATCCAGACGTTCTCCTCGACCTCGATAGGAGCGCCGGTCAGGTAGCGGCGCCGCGGCTCGGGCTCGACGGGGTGCCCGACGGTGATGAACGTGACCTGTGGCGCGATCATGACGCGCGGCCCGATCCGGATCCCGGCGTAGTCGAGGAACGTGCAGCCCTGGTTCACGAACACCCGCTCCCCCAGCTCGAGGTGGAGCCCGTGGTCCGTGTAGAAGGGCGGGTGGATCGTCACCTTGTCCGGCAGCGGCGACCCGAGGAGCTGCTCGAGGACCGCGGCCTTGCCGTCGCGGTCCTCGAACGGGAGGGCGTTGAGCCGCGCGGTGAGCGCGTACGCCTCCTCGACGCGCGCCGCCATGGCCAGGAACTCGGGGCTGTGGATCTCCATCAGGTAGTCGCTCGACACCGGGCGATCCTCGCACCCGCCGCCCACGGGTCGCGCCCGCGGCGTCGACCGTCCCGGGTCAGATCGGGACGGCCACGTCCGACCCGCCCTCGTGCGTCCAGCGCGCCGCCACCTGGACGACCGACGCCTCGGGGACGAACCCGCCCGCGAACAGCGCCTGCCCCTGCAGGAAGTGCGGCGACGCCGCGAGCAGGTCCGCGGGCGCGTACCCGAAGACGTCCCCGAGCTCGGCGAGGTCGCGCGGCGAGCTCATCCGCATGAGCGCCAGGTTGTCGCACTGCGAGAGCGCGTTGACGTGCACCTTCGACGGCCGCTGGGTCGACAGGACGAGCCAGAGCCCGTACTTGCGGCCCTCCGCGGCGATCTGCACGATGCGCTCGGTGAGCGCGGCCTCGACGTCGGACTCGGGGTCGGGCCGGCAGAGGTTGTGGGCCTCGTCGATGACGATGAGCATGGGCTTGCGCTGCTCGCGCGTCGCCCACAGGTGGTCGAGCACCGCGAGCGCCGCCACCTTCGCCTCGAGCTGCTCGTGGAAGCCGCCGAGGTCCATGACCGTCGCGCGCGGCCGCTCGTCGACGACGTCCTCCGCCGACTCGTGACCGCGCGCCCACACGTCCCAGTCGAGCACGCCGAGGTTCTCGAGGCGGCGCAGCAGGGCGTGCTTCGCGGGGTCGTCGGAGTCGCGCAGCACGCTCGCGAGGCGGTCGCTCTCGAGCGGCCCGACCTCGCTCTCGAGGTGCAGGAGCGCGTTGTACTCGGCGGCGTCGCGCACGGGGTCGATCTGCAGGGTCGCAGCCCGCCCCCGCAGGGTCATGTCGATGTACCGGACGTGCAGCGGGGTGGCGTCGCCGAGCCCGCGCGGGCGCAGGACGCGCACGTCGAGCGCCGCGAGCGCGGCGGCCGTCTCGGGGTCGGTCTCGTCACGGACCTCCCCCAGGCGGACGAAGTCCGCGTTCGGGTCGAGGACGAGCATCGGCACCTGCGTCCCGAGCAGCAGTCGCTCGAGCACGACGCCGAGCGCGTAGGTCTTGCCGGAGCCGCTCTGGCCGCACCAGAAGGTGTGCCGGTTGAAGCGCGTCGCGCGGAGCGTCGCCGGGGCGTCGCCGTCCGCGTCGGCGAGGGTCCCGATGGTGATGTCGCCGGTCATGCTCGCACGGTAGCCGCGGCCCGACGGCGGCGCAGCGCGGGGCGTGCGCCGCCGTCGGGCGGGCGTGGGAACCGTCGGGCTCAGCGGGTCCCGAACGCCCGGAGCACGGTCTGCTTCACCGCGTTGCCGGCGTCGTCCGAGGCCGTGACCTGCAGGCTCACGGCGTTCGCGCCATGCCGCGGGACGGCCAGCACGGTGGTCCAGGACGACCCGAGCCGGAGCGCCGGAGCGGTGCGCCAGGTCGCGCCGTCGTCGTAGCTCACCTTGACGCTCACCGTGCGGATCTTCCCGGCGTGCGCCACCCCCTCGTCGAACGACGGAGTGACCCGGAGCGGCACGAGCGAGCCGGCCCGCACGGTACCGTGCCGGTCGGTGGCGACGTCGTACCCGAGCTGCAGGAACGGCAGGGCGGTCGTCTCACCGAACCCGCCGTCGGCCGGCCTCGCGGTGTCCGCGACGAACGTCCAGTCGGTGGTCTGCCGCGTGCTGTACGCGAAGTCCCCGGGGTCGCTCGTCGCGGTCTGCTCGAACGTGAACGTCCGCAGCGTGTCGTCCTTCTGGGGCACGTCGACGTACACGGCCTGGCTGTCGCCCTCGCCGAGCACGGTGCCGTCCTCGCTGAGGCTCGAGTGGACGACGGCCGCGTCGCGCGTGCCGGTGACCCCACCGGCACCGCCGAACGACGGCACGTTGAGCGTGAACCAGGTGTCCTGGTTCGTCGGCCCCCAGTACCCCGGCCCGGTGTGCTGCGACGCGAGCGGCGCGAACCACCGCTGCGTCACCCGGGAGCCCGCCGCGAGAGACTCCTGCTCGCCGCGCTGCTCCCAGCCCGTCTGGTGGTAGACGTCCGAGTACCAGGTGGTGCCGGCCTGCGTGGACACGTAGTCCGTGCGGGTCGAGTCCGTCGGCACCTGGTCGACCTGACCCAGGCACGGCGGCCATTGGTAGTCGCGGCAGTCGTACCGCGCCTCGTTCGCGGTGCGCGTCCGCGTGTCCGAGAAGACCGAGGTGACCGTGGCGAGCGTCCGGGCGGCGGGACGGACGGAGAGCGTCGCCGGGATCGCGCCGGGGTAGCTCTGCGACACGTCGTAGAGGTAGCCCGGGCTCGCGAGCGCGGTCCCCGCGAGGGTCACGGAACCCCGCGCGAGCAGCGCCGTCAGCCCTGCGGACGTCGTCGGCGTGGCGAGCACGACGGGCACCGTGACCCCGCCCAGGTACACGCCTGCGACGGAGTCGTCGCCGGCGGCCAGGACGACGAGCGCCGCACCCGCGTCCTGCGCCGTGGTGAGCTGCGCGGCGAACGTGTCGACGTCGCCGGCGGGCGTCACGACGACCGCCTTGCCCCGCACGCCGGACGCCGGGTAGTCCGCGGACGCACCCGCCCCGACCTTCACGGCCGCGAGCCGGACCTTGCCGTCGAGCCGCGCCGACCCGTTCAGGTAGGTCGCGTCGAGCGCGACCGGCTTGCCCTTGCCCTGGGCGGCCACGTCGAGCGGCGGCTGGGTGGCGCGCCAGCGGACCGCGAACTCGTACCGGCCGCCCGCGACCTTCCCGGTCGGCGCGGCGTAGAGCGACGTCGTCGCGGAGGGGAGCTGGAGCGTCGAGCCGTACGTCGCGTACGTCCCGCCGATCCCCGAGTCGTGGAACCACTGCAGCCGCTCCGAGGCGACCTTGCTGGCCCTGGGCGTCGTCAGCGTGACAGGGACGGCCTTGCTCGCGTCGAGCGTGAGGTCGACGTCGTGGTCGCTGATGACGAGGTGCGGGTTCCCGACGAGCGCCACCCCGGACGTCCCGGGCTTCGCACCCGCGACGTCGAGGTACGCCGTCGCGACGTAGGTCCCGGGCGCGAGGCGCTGAGCAGCGACCCTGCCCGTGGCGGGGTCGATCGGCAGCGCGTACGCGTACTGGTCGCCGTAGCGGTAGAACTCGACCGTGCCGCCGACCGGCTTGCCGTCCCGTCCGAGCGCCGCGAGGTCCAGGGTGTACCGCTCGGACTCGCGGTAGAGCGCCACCGAGGTGCGGACCGTCCTGGCCGCGCCCTCCACCGTGCCCACGACCTCGCCCGTGAAGCTGCCGTAGCCGGTGAAGTCGTCGACGTCGCCGGTGAGCGTCACGTCCGACGAGCCGTGCGCCGGGACGGTGACCGTGCTCGCGGACAGGTGCGCGGCGTCGGTCTTGTGACCGTCGGGGTCGTCGAGCGTGAGGGCGAGGTCGAGCGTCACGGCCGCGTCCGTCGCGTTCGTGTAGGTGAGGGTCCTCGTGACCGGGTCGTCGCCGTCGTGCGGCCAGTCGTACCCGCCGAGGAAGCCCGAGCCCGATGCGTCGACGCCGTCGAGCGCAGCCGGGACGTCGAGCCGCCCCGAGCCGACCTCGTAGACCGTCTCGTCGAGGGCGTCCGTCGACGAGACGAGCGCCGCCTTGAGCTCCTGCCCCGTCCAGTCGGGGTGCGCCTGGTGGACGATCGCCGCGGCGCCCGCGACGTGCGGCGTCGCCATCGACGTGCCGTCCATCGAGGTGTACCAGCCCTCGCCGCCGTCCTGCGCCTGCTGCGAGCGTGCGGCCACGATGCCCTGGCCGGGGGCGGACAGGTCCGGCTTGATCGCGTCGTCGCCGGTGCGCGGGCCCCAGCTCGAGAACTCCGCGCGGTGGTCCGTGCTGTCCGTCGCGCCGACGGTCAGGGCGTCGTCGGCTGCACCGGGCGCGCTCACCGTGCCCGAGCCGTACGCGTTGCCGGCCGCGACGACGAACAGGGTGCCCGTCTCCTCGGACAGCGTGTTCAGCGCCTGCGAGATGGGATCCTTGCCGTCCGTGAGCGTGGGGTCCCCGAGGCTCATCGAGACGACGTCCGCGTTCGCGGCACCCCACTCCATGCCCGCGACGATCCACGAGTCCTGGCCGTAGCCGTCGTCGCCCAGGACCTTGCCCATGAGGAGCTTCGCGCCGGGTGCGACGCCGGTGTACTCGCCGTCGCTCTCCGTGCCGCGGCCGAGCACCGTGGACGACACGTGCGTCCCGTGCCCGACGACGTCGACGTCGGCCTGCTCGGCAGGGACGAAGGACTTCGTGGTCGTGATCGCGCCCGCGAGGTCGGGGTGGGTCGCGTCGACGCCCGTGTCGAGGACCGCGACCGTCGAGCCCGTGCCGTCGTAGCCCTCGGCCCACGCCTTGTCGGCGCCCACGATCGTGCGGCTCCAGTCCAGCGCCGCCGACGCCGCACTGCCGGTCCCGGCCGTCTTCGTCGCAGCCGCAGCCTGGGCGGAGGCGGCCTGCGCGGCCGAGGCGTTGCCGGCCGAACCCGTGGTGTCGGTCGACTGCACGCGGCCGTCGAGCCACAGCTTCGTGACGCCGCCGGCGAGCGAGACCGACGACGACGCCGAGCGGGCCTTCGCGGCCTTCGGCGCCGCCAGCGCTTTCCAGAAGGACGTGGCGTCCTTCTTGCTCGTCGCGAGCGCGGCACCGTCGATGCTCGGCAGGCTGCGGACCGTGCGGGCGGCGGGCAGGGCGCTCCGTGCGGCACGGGTCGGCGCGTACTGGGCGACGAGCGGGACGGACGAGGTCGTCTCGTCGTCGTAGCGGTCCTCGAGCAGCTGGGTGACGTCGAAGAGCCGCCGGTCGAGGACGCCCGCCGCGACGTACGGCAGCGCCGCCGTCGGGGTCGCGACGACGTGCCCGCCGACGGTCTGGATCAGCACCGCGCCGTGCGAGCCCGTGCTCGCGTCGGTCGCGACCGCGAGCGTGCCCTGGTCGGTCACGCTCACGTCGAGCACGTCGCCCGTGACGAGGGTGACGGTCGTGGAGCCGTCGGCGAGGGCGGGGGTCGTCGGGGCGGTGGCGGCGCCGTCGTCGCCACGGCTGGTTCCCGAGGTCGCTGGCGTCGTCGCGCGGTCGGCTCCCGACGCCGCGGCGGCGCCGGTGAGGCCCGTGGCCGCGAAGGCGACGGCGGCGACCACCGCCGTCGGCCGCAGCGCGCGTCTGCGAGGCGGATGAGTCACGGTCGTCTCCTTCGTGAAGGTCGTGGTGGATCGACCCTGCCCGCGGCGTGTCCCGGGTCACAAGCAGGGACGCGCGGCAGGATTACGCCATGGCGGGTCTCCGCCAGACCGATGTTTCGGCCGCGTGACGGGGAGATGCCATGCTCGACCGCGTGCTGGGCCTGACCCCTCTCGAGACCCGTGCCTACCGGACCGTCGTGGGCCTCCCGTCCGCCTCCCACGAGCAGCTCGCGGCCCACCTCGGCGAGCCGCCCGACGACCTCGTGGGCGCCCTCGCCACCCTGGAGGCGCACGGCCTCGTGACCCGAGGAACGGACGGCTCGTTCGCCGCCGCGCCGCCGTCGATCGCGCTCGGCGCGCTCCTCACCGAGCGGCGCAACGACCTGCGCACCACCGAGCTCGAGCTCGGCCGGCTCGACGCGCTCTACCGCGACGCCGTCGCCGGCCGCAGCCCCGACGACGTGGTCGACGTCGTCGAGGGCGCCGACGCCGTCCGGCAGCGCTTCGCCCAGCTCCAGCTCGGCGCCCGGGAGCGCGTCGAGGCGTTCGTGCGCCCTCCCGTCTCGTTCGTGAGCGGCGCCGAGAACACCGCGGAGGACCGCGCCGTCGAGCGCGGGGTGCAGTACCGCGCCGTCGTCGACCGCGCGATGCTCCACACGGGCGCACTCACGGTCGAGCAGGTGCGTGCCGCGCAGCGGGCGGGCGAGGAGGTCCGGTTCGACGACCGCGTGCCCGCGAAGGTCGTCATCGTGGACCGCCGGCTCGCGTTCGTCGCGACGGCGTCGAGCGGACCCGGCGGCGACGAGGCAGGCTCGGCGCTGCTCATCCGCGAGTCGGCGCTGCTCGACATCGTCGTCGCGCTCTGGGAGGCCCACTGGGCGCGCGCGACTCCCCTGGTGACGGACGCGGGTGCGCTCGCCGCCCCGGTGGGCGCGCGGCTCGGAGACCTCGACGCCGCGGTCCTCGGGCTCCTGCTCCTGGGCTTCACGGACGAGGTGATCGGGCGCCACCTCGGCACGTCGCTGCGCACGGTGCAGCGCCGGGTCCAGGGCCTGATGGTGCTCGCCGGGGTGACGACGCGCCTCCAGCTCGGCTGGTACGCAGCCCGATCGGGCTGGATCCCTGACCCCGGCGACACCATCTGACACCACGAGCAGGAACTCGTGGTGTCAGATCTCTTGACGTGACACCACCGTGGTGTCATTGTTGATGTCATGGAACTCCACGGATACGTCGACGAACTCCAGCGCCAGCTCGTGAGCGCGGCCGAGGCCGCCGGCGACGAGGCCCGCGCCGTCGCCGAGCGGCTCGTCCTGCCGCTCGACGCGGCCACCCGGCTCGTGCTGCTCGAGGCGCTCTCCGAGGCGGCGGGCGAGATCAGCGCCGAGCTCGCTCCCGGGGGTGTCGACGTGCGGCTCCGCGGGCGTGACCCCGAGTTCGTGGTCAACGCGCCGGCGGCGTCGACGTTCGCCGAGCGTGACACCACGCCGACACCACAGCCCGTCGTCGCCATGCCCGCCGCATCCGCGGTCACCGTCCCCGACGACGCCCCCACGACCCGCACCACGCTCCGCCTGCCCGACCAGCTCAAGACGCAGGTCGAGGCGGCCGCCGTCCGCGACGGCGTCTCGCTCAACACCTGGCTCGTCCGCGCGGTCGCCACCGCCCTCGAGCCCATCCACGCCCCCCAGCCCGGCACCACGCCCGCCGTCGCCGACGGCCGCCGCGTGACCGGCTGGGCCCGGTAGCACCGGCCTCCCTCCGAGACCGTCCGACCATCACACGCCAGTCCGACCATCACGCAGCAAGGGGAAAGACCATGACCAGCCAGACCATCACCCCCAGCCCGAAGCAGTTCCCGACGCCCGGCCCGGTCGTCCTCGACGCCGAGCTCGCCTGGGCGCGGCTCGAGGTCGTCGCGAGCGACCGCGACGACACCCTCGTGACGGTGTCGCCGCACCGGCCCGACCGGAGCGGCGACGTCCGGCTCGCCTCCGACACGACCGTCGAGCTCGCGGACGGCGTCGTCCAGATCCGGACGCCGCGGTCGTGGCGGTTCAACCCGCTCGGCCCGTCCAAGGACTCGGTCGACGTGCTCGTCGAGCTGCCCGAGGGCTCGGAGCTCCGCGGCCGGCTCGCCGCGGGCAACCTCGTGACCCGCGGCATCCTGGGCGCCGTCACGTTCCGCACCTCGGCCGGCGACCTCCGGGTCGACGAGGCCGGCCCCCTCGAGCTGCAGAGCTCCGCCGGGGCGATCACCGTCGGCCGCGCCACCGGCACGGTCACGCTCACCGCCGCGGCCGGTGCCGTGCGCGTCCGGGAGATCGCGGGCGACGCGACCGTGAAGTGCAACAACGGCTCCACGACCATCGGCGAGATCACGGGAACCCTCGCCGTCAAGAGCGCGCACGCCGACGTCACCGTCGAGAACGCGCGCGGCGACGTCGAGGTCAAGGGCAGCTACGGCCAGACCGTCGTCGAGCGGATCGACCGCGGCCAGGTCCGGATCGAGTCCGGGTACGGCTCGATCGAGGTCGGCGTCCCCGAGGGCGTCGCCGCGTGGCTCGACCTCGGTTCCAAGAGCGGCCTCGTCCGCAGCGAGCTCGAGCCGACGTCCGCGCCGGGCTCCGACCAGGCCGGCGCGCCCGACGCCGGCGCCACCGTCGAGATCCACGCCCAGACGAGCTGGGGCGACGTCACCGTCCGCCGCCCGCTCGCCTGACCCCGCCCACTCCCCCGAAGTAGTACGGCCGCCCGCATACCTCGCCACGTCGTACGGCCGCCGGTCTACCTCGGCGAAGTCCCGCTCTCCCGGGCCACCCGCATCGACGACGCCGGTGGCGCGGCCCCGCACACCCTGAATCAGGTCCGAGATGTCCTTGATGAGAGGAATTACCATGCTCCCCACCACCACACCGGCCATCGAGGTCGACCACCTCCGCCGGTCCTACGGCGACCACGTCGTCCTCGACGACGTCTCGCTCACCGTCCCCCAGGGCACCGTCTACGCCCTGCTCGGCCCCAACGGCGCCGGCAAGACGACGCTCGTCTCGACCCTCGCTACCCTCCTCCGCCCCGACTCGGGGACGGCGCGGGTCGCCGGGCACGACGTCGTCCGCGAGGCCGACGCCGTCCGCGGCGCGATCGGGGTCACCGGCCAGCTCTCCGCGGTCGACGACCTCCTGACCGGCACCGAGAACCTGCGGCTCATGGCGGACCTGCTCCACCTGCCCAAGGCCGAGGGACGTCGTCGGGCCGCAGAGCTGCTCGAGCGGTTCGGGCTCGCCGACTCCGCCGACCGCACCGCCGCGACCTACTCGGGCGGCATGACCCGCAAGCTCGACCTCGCCATGACCCTGGTCGGCGGGCCGAGCGTGATCTACCTCGACGAGCCGTCCACGGGCCTCGACCCGCGCAGCCGGCGCGAGCTCTGGGACATCGTCCGGGAGATCGTCGCCGAGGGGACCACGATCCTCCTCACGACGCAGTACCTCGAGGAGGCCGACCAGCTCGCCGACACGGTCGGCGTGCTCGACGGCGGCCGGATCGTCGCCGAGGGCACGCCCGCCGAGCTCAAACGGCGGGTCCCGGGCGGGCACGTCCGGGTCGAGGTCACGGAGCCCGCCCAGCTCGACACGGTCGTCCGCGCCTTCCCCGACGCCGTCCGCGACGACGCCACCCTGAGCGCCCGCATCCCCAGCGCCGACGACCTGGCGTCCGTCCGTGACGTCCTCGGCCGGCTCGAGGACGCCGGCGTCACCTCGGCGAGCGTCACCGTCGAGACCCCCGACCTCGACGAGGTCTTCCTGTCCCTCACCCAGCCCGCCGGCACCGGCCGCGCGGCGACCGCGAAGGAGCTGTCATGACCACCGCACCCACCACGTTCGCGCCCGCCGGCCCCACGGGCTCGCAGGCCCCGGCCCGACGACGCACCTCGACCGCGCGCGACTGGGTCACCATGCTGCGGCGCAACCTGCTGCACATCCTGCGCTACCCCGGCCTGACGGTGTTCGTCATCGGCGGTCCGGTCCTGTTCCTCCTGCTGTCCGTCTACGTGTTCGGCGGGACGCTCGGCGCGGGCCTCCCCGCCGACGTCCTGGCCCTCACGGGCGGCGAGACGGGCCGCGCGGCGTACCTC
The DNA here is from genome assembly GCF_042670205.1 of Luteimicrobium sp. NPDC057192. NCBI lineage: Bacteria > Bacillati > Actinomycetota > Actinomycetes > Micrococcales > Luteimicrobium > Luteimicrobium sp. NPDC057192. The sequence goes on from NZ_JBHUWD010000029.1 coordinate 44,894, forward strand.
GCGTTCGTCGCCCCGACCATCCTCGTCATGGCCATCGCGGGGGCGGCGTCGGGGGTCGCGATCTCGGTCTCGATGGACGTCACCCGGGGCATCGCCTCGCGGTTCCGCACCATGCCGGTCTCGCGCGGGTCGATCATCGGCGGGCACGTGCTCGCCGTGACCATCGAGGCGGTCCTCACGTCGGCCCTCGTGCTCGGCCTCGCGCTCCTCATGGGGTACCGGCCGGCGGCGTCCCCCGCGGACTGGCTCGCGCTGCTCGGCATCGTCGTCCTGCTGTCGTTCGCGATCGTGTGGCTCGGCGCCGCGTTCGGGCTCGTCGCGAAGAGCGTCGAGACGGCCAGCAACCTGCCGATGATCCTCATCCTCCTGCCGTTCCTCGGCAGCGGGTTCGTGCCCGTCGACTCGATGCCGGGCTGGCTCGCGTGGTTCGCCGAGCACCAGCCGTTCACGCCGTTCATCGACACGGTCCGCGGCCTGCTCTCCGGGTCGGTGCAGACGTCCGACGTCGTCGCGACGCTGATCTGGGCCGTCGTCATCGGGGTCGGGTCGTACGTGTGGGCGCTGGCGCTGTTCCGCAAGGAGCGTGCCGCCGCCTGACCCTCTCCGCGAGGTAGCGCTCTTCGCCCGACTTAGCACGGATTCCGTGCTACCTCGGGCGAAGAGCGCTACCTCGCGCACGCCTCACGCCCCGCTCGCCCGGCGTGGGAACCCGAGATCCGAGATCATCGGCGGGTGACCGACGCCCTTCAGCACCCCGCCCAGCACGCCGACCTGGTCCCCGGGTCCGTCGCCGTGGTCCTCAACCCGAACCGCCTCGACGACGCGGACGCCCTGCGGCGCCGTATCTCGGAGCGGCTCACGAAGGCGGGCTGGCCCGAGCCGGCCTGGTTCGAGACGACGGCCGACGACCCCGGCACCGGTCAGGCGCGCCAGGCCGCCGACGACGGCGCCGAGGTCGTGCTGGTGTGCGGGGGCGACGGGACCGTCCGGGCCGCGGTCCAGGGGCTCGCGGGCACCCGCGCCGCCCTCGGCGTCCTCCCCGGAGGCACCGGCAACCTGCTGGCCGGGAACCTGGGCATCCCGACGGACCTCGACGAGGCGCTCGACGTCGTCCTGCAGGGTGACCGGTGCCGCATCGACGTGGGCACGGTCGCCGACGACGGCAGCGGCGCGGCCGAGCCCGGCGACGGCACCGCGTTCGTCGTCATGGCGGGGATCGGCCTGGACGCGGCGATCATGGACGACGCCCCGACGCGCCTCAAGAACGCGGCGGGACCGGTGGCCTACGTCGTGGCCGCGATCAAGCACCTGTTCGACGACGAGCTGCGCGTCGAGGTCGTGGTGGACGACGGCGAACCGCTGCGCCGGCACGTGCGCACGGTCGTCGTGGGAAACGTCGGGCGGCTGCAGGGCGCGCTCGAGCTGCTGCCCGACGCCGAGGCCGACAGCGGCGTGCTCGAGGTCGCCGTCCTTGCCCCCCGGAACGCGTGGCACTGGCTGCACCTGCTCGTGGGCGTCGCCATGCGGCGTCGGCACGTCCCCCGGCGTGAGCTGCTGCGCGGCTCGCACGTCGTCGTGCGGGCCGAGCGGGCGGAGCGGCGTCAGGTCGACGGCGACGTCGTCGAGCCGTCCACCACGCTCGACGTGACGGTCCGGCCGGCCGCGCTCCGCGTCTGCGTGCCCTGCAGCTGCTGAGCGCGCACGTCCCGGCGCAGGTAGCCCCACGCCAGCACCATGCACACCGTCCCGTTGAGGAGCCCGAAGGTCACGTCGAGCGGTGCGTGCATGCCCCGGTAGAGCCGCGCCGTCGCGACGCAGAACGGGACCAGGAGCGCCACAACGGTCACGGTCCGGCGCAGGACGTCGTGCTCGATGCGCTGCGCGATCAACGCGACCGTGAAGTACAGCGCCGAGCTCGCCGAGGTGTGGCCGCTCGGGAAGCTCGAGGTCGGCGGGGAGTCGTCGAGCTTGACCACGTCGGGCCGCGAGCGGCCGACGACGGTCGCCGACGACGCGAACACGAGCGCCTGCAGCGACAGGGCGAGCGGCGCGACGACGGCGAACCACCACTGCCGCGTGCGCCACAGGACGAGCAGCGCGACCAGGACGCACGCCCCGATCGCGTACGGGGTCGAACCGATCGTGCTGAACACGGCGCTCACGGTGTCGAGGGTCGTGGTCCGGTGGTGCGCGAACCAGCGGTCGACGGCGTCCTCGGTCCGGAAGCCGTCGAGCACGTGCACGATCACGAGGCCCGACGCGACGACGACGGCCCACCACAGGACGGCGGGAGCGAGCGCGCGGACCCCGGCGTCCCGCAGCGCGGCCGTGACCTGCGGCCTGCTCGGGTCGAGCTCGTAGCGGTGGACGAAGCGGTCGCCGCGGCTCTCGGCGGTGACAGGCAGGGTCACGGGCGGTTCACGGGTCCTCTCGGAGGGTCGGAAGGAAGTGTCGGGAGCGGGTTCCAGCCGCGGTAGCCCACGTACGACGCGCCCGCGAGGCCGCCCCCGAGGAGCATGCCGGCGACGACGTCGGACGGGAAGTGGACGCCCAGGAGCACCCGGTCGAGACCGGTGAGCAGCACGAGGACGCCGGAGACCACGGGAACGACGACGCGTCCCCGCGGCCCGAGCAGCGGCCAGACGAGCAACGTGAGCGTGACGGTCGTGGCGGTGATCTGCGTGGCGTGGCCGGACGGGAAGGACGACCCCGGTGCGTGAGCGACGGCGTCCTCGACCACCGGCCGGGCCCGGCCGACGAGCGTCTTGACGCCGAGCTGGAGCGCCCAGGCGCCCGCGATCGTGCCGGCCGCCCACAGGGCGCGGGTGCGCAGTCCGTGGTGGCGCCAGCCGAACCACGCGCACGTCAGGAGACCTGCGAGCGCGACCCACCGGACGTTGAAGACCTCCTGCCAGACCAGCAGGACGTCGTGCGCGACGGGGTGGTCCCGCGTCCAGTCGGTCGCGGCGCGGATGATGTCGTGGTCGCGCTCGACCACCACGTCGGACTGCGCCCGCACCAGGTACGCGAGGACCGCGACCGGCACGACGAACACGAGTCCGAACCCCGCCGCCCGGAGCAGGGCGCGGCGTCGGCTCGGTCGGGTTCGCATCCAGGGAGGTTAAGCGGCCGCGGACTCGCACGCTCGCCGAGCGCCGCCTCCCCGTGCGGTCGGCCGACCGTCGCAGCGCGCGGACGGCGCGAGGTAGCGCTTCTCGCCCGACGTAGCGCGGAGTTCGCGCTACGTCGAGCGAAGGGCGCTACCTCGCGTGCCTCCGGTCGGAGCGAGCGACGTGTGACGCGGGTCAGGGCTCGAAGCGGTAGCCCGCACCCGGGTGCGTGAGGAGGTGGCGGGGAGCGGCGGCGTCGTCCTCGAGCTTGCGGCGGAGCTGCGCGACGTACACGCGCAGGTAGTGGCTCTCCGTCCCGTACGACGGCCCCCACACCTCGTGCAGGAGCTGCTCGCGCCCGACCATCCGACCCCGGTTGCGGACCAGCACCTCGAGCAGGGCCCACTCCGTCGGGCTCAGGCGGACCTCCTCGCCGTGGCGCGTGACGGTCCGGCGGGCCAGGTCGACGTGCAGGTCCCCGGCCTCGACGACGGGCTCGTCGCCGTCCCCCGGCTCGGCCCGGCGCACCGCGGCCCGCAGCCGGGCCATGAGCTCGTTCATCGCGAACGGCTTGGTCACGTAGTCGTCGGCGCCGGCGTCGAGCGCGTCGACCTTGTCCTCGCCGAGCTGTCGGGCCGACAGCACCACGATCGGCACCCGGCTCCACCCCCGGATCCCCGCGATGACGTCGAGACCCGCGAGGTCGGGCAGCCCGAGGTCCAGCACGACGACGTCCGGATGGTCGCGCGCGACGGCGTCCAGCCCGTCCCGGCCCGAGGCCGCGGTGGTCACGAGCCAGCCGTGGGCGCGCAGGTTGATCGCGAGCGCGCGGACGAGCCCGGCGTCGTCGTCGACGACGAGCACGCGGCTGCCTGCGGGTTCGGGGGCAGGGGTCACGCGGTCTCCTCAGGGGTCGCGGGGGTCACCGGCCGGGCGGTCGAGTCCGACGGGAGCGCCGCGTGCCAGGGCCCGCCGCCCACCGGCAGGCTCGCACGCGGCGCCCGGAGGACCATCGTCAGGCCGCCGCCCGGCGTGTCCTCGGGGTCGAGCGTCGCACCGACCGCCCGGGCGAGGCCCCGCGCGACGGCGAGGCCGAGGCCCAGACCGCCCGCGCTCGTGTCGTCGAGGCGCTGGAAGGCGTCGAACATGCGCTCCTTGCGCTCGTCGTCGACGCCCGGGCCCGTGTCGACGACGCGCAGCTCGACCGCCTGCGCGTCCGCGGACGCCGTCAGCCGCACCGGCGTCCCGGCCGGCTGGAACCGGACCGCGTTCGCGACGACGTTCGCGACGACGCGCTCCAGCAGGCCGGCGTCCGTCGTGACGAGCGGGAGATCCTCGGGGACGTCGGACACGACGCGCTCCGCGGGGAACGCCTCGAGGACGACGGGCACCACCTCGTCGAGCGACGCCGTCACGAGCCGCGGCCGCAGACCGCCCACCTGGAGGCGCGACAGGTCGAGGAGGTTCTCGATGAGCCGCTCGAGCCGGGTCGTCGCGGCGTCGGCGGTCGCGACGAGCGCCTCCTGGTCCTCCTCGTCGAGCACCACGTCCTGAGCGGCGAGCCCGTCGACGGCGGTCCGGATGGACGCGAGCGGCGTGCGCAGGTCGTGCGAGACGGCGGCGAGCAGGGCGGTCCGCGCGGCGTCGGCCTCCTCGAGCACCGCAGCACGCGACGCCCGCTCCGCCAGCCTCCGGCGCTCCAGGACGATGCCCGCCTGCGCCGCGAACGCCTCGAGCACCTGGCGGTCCGCGGCCGGCAGCGGCGGGCCGGACACGACGAGCCGGCGCAGCGGGTCGACGTCGACGACCGAGCCCTCCCGCGCGTCACCGTCGGCGGACCGAACGTCACCGTCGGCGGACCGAACGTCACCGTCGGCGGACCGAACGTCACCGTCGGCGAACGCGGCGTCACCCTCGGCGGACGCAGCGTCACCCTCGGCGGCCCGCGCGTCGCCCTCGGCGGGGGTGCGGGTCGGGCGCGGCCCCGCGGAGGCGACCACCTCGTACGGCGCACTCGGCGCCGGGCGTTCCTCGAGACGCGCGCCCTCCAGCCCGAACGTCGTCACGAGCCGCGCGACGACGGCCTCGGGCGAGTCCTCTCCCGCGAGCACGGACCGCGAGAGCGACGCGAGGGTGCTCGCCTCCGCCCGCGCCTGCGAGGCCTCGGCCGCGCGTCGGGCGGACACGTCGACCACCGCCGCGACGGACGCCGCCACGACCACGAACACCGCGAGCGTCGCGACGTTCTCGCCCTGCGCGACGGTGAACCGGCCGGTCGGCGGCGTGAAGAACCAGTTGAGGCACGCGAACGACAGCACGGCGGCCGCGAGCGCCGGCCACATCCCGCCGAGGAGCGCGACCCCGACGACGCCCACGAGGTAGAGGAGCACGTCGACGGACAGGCTGACGCCGTCCCCGAAGGAGAGCGCGGCGACGAGGATCCCCGGCACCACGACGGCCGCCGCCCAGCCCCACGCACGGCGCGCCCGCGAGAGCGAGCTCCACCGGCCGCGCACGAACCGTTCCTTGCGGGCCTGCTCGTGGGTCACGAGGTGCACGTCGACGGACCCGGCGAGCTGGACGACGCGCGCCGCCGTCGAGCCGACGACGGCCTCGCGCCACCGCGAGTGCCGGGACACGCCGACGACGATCATCGTGGCGTTGATACCCCGCGCGAAGTCGACGACGGCGGTCGCGACGTCCTCCCCGACGACCGTGTGGAAGGTCCCGCCGAGGGACTCGACGAGTTGCCGGGCGGCGGTGATCGCGCCCGGTGGCGGCCCGGGCAGGCCGTCGGTCGCGAGGACGTGGACGGCGTGCAGCTCGGACCCGGCGGCGCGCTCGACGATCCGCGCCCCGCGCCGCAGCAGGGTGTCCCCCTCGGGGCCCCCGGTGACGGCAACGACGACGCGCTCGCGCGCGGGCCACGTCCCCGTGATCGCGTGCTGCTCGCGATACCGGGCGAGCGCGTCGTCGACGCGGTCGGCGAGCCACAGCAGCGCGAGCTCGCGGAGCGCGGTGAGGTTGCCCTCGCGGAAGTACGCGGCGAGCGACGCGTCGATCTGCTCGGGCCGGTACACGCTGCCGTGCGCGAGGCGGCGGCGGAGCGCGTGCGGCGACAGGTCGACGAGCTGGATCTGGTCGGCCTCGCGGACCACCCGGTCGGGCACGGTCTCGCGCTGGCGGATGCCCGTGATGGCCTCGACGTCCGCGTTGAGGGACTCGAGGTGCTGGACGTTGACCGTCGTGATGACGTCGAGGCCCGCGTCGAGGAGCACGTCGACGTCCTGCCAGCGCTTCGGCCGCGCGGAGCCGGGGGCGTTGGTGTGCGCGAGCTCGTCGACGAGGACCACCTCGGGCCGCCGTGCGAGGACCGCGTCGACGTCCAGCTCCTCGAGGACGGTCCCGCGGTACTCGACACGCGCCCGCGGCACGACCTCGAGGTCGCCGACCGCGGCCGCGGTCTCGGCGCGGCCGTGGGTCTCGACGAGCCCCACGAGGACGTCGGTCCCGCGCGCGCGCCGGCGCCGCGCCTCGTCGAGCATCTTGAAGGTCTTCCCGACGCCGGGCGCGGAGCCGAGGTAGACCGTGAGGCGCCCGCGGTTCATGCCCCCATCATCGGTGCTCGGAGGGTCGGGCGGCGCGCCCGGCCCGCCCGACGCCGCCGGGCCCGGCCCGCCCGACGGCGCCGCGTCGCCGCGGGTCACGACCCGTCGACGCCGCTGCCGCCGGCGAGCCGCTCGAGCGCGAGGTTCAGCTCGAGGACGTCGACGCGCGGGTCCCCGAGGACGCCGAGGTCGCGGCCCTCGGTGTGGTCGTCGACGAGCGTGCGGACCTGGGCGACCGAGAGCCCGCGCGCCTCCGCGACCCGCGCGACCTGCTCGCGCGCGTACGCGGGCGAGATGTCGGGGTCGAGCCCGGACGCGGACGCCGTGACGGCGTCGGGCGGGACGGACGCCGGGTCGACGCCGTCCGCCGCGGCGACCTGGGCGCGCCGCTCCCCGATGGTCGACACGAGGTCGGTGCTGTTCGGGCCGAGGTTCGAGCCGCCCGACGCGAGCGTGTCCCAGCCGTCCCCGGCGAGCGAGGGCCGCGGGTGGAACCACTGCGGGTCCTCGTCGATCGCGCCGAACCCCTGGGCGAGCTGCGCGGAACCGACGGCGTCGGAGCGCGACGTGGTGTGCGCGCCGTCGGCGGTGAGGAGCGAGCCCTGCGCCTGCCACGGGAACGCGACCTTCGCGACGCCGGTCACGGCGAGCGGATAGACGACGCCCAGCAGCAGCGTCAGCAGCACGAGCACGCGCAGCCCTGCCCAGGCCTGGTGCCACAGGGCGGCGAGGCTCGCGGCCGTCGTCGGACGGGCGGCGGTTCGGGACGGGAGGCCGGGGGCGCCGTCGGATGCCGGGGCGAGGCCTTCGGTGGTCATGGTGGTTCTCCTTGGTTCTCGAGCGGTCCGGGCGCTCAGCGCAGGCCCGGGACGAGCGAGACGACGAGGTCGATGAGCTTGATGCCGAGGAACGGCGCCACGAGGCCGCCGAGCCCGTAGAGCCAGAGGTTGCGGCGGAGCAGGGCGACGGCCGAGACGGCGCGGTACTTCACGCCCCGCAGCGCGAGCGGGATGAGCGCGACGATGACGAGCGCGTTGAAGACGATCGCCGACGTGATCGCCGACTCGGGGCTGTGCAGGCGCATGACGTTGAGCACGTGGAGCTGCGGGAACGCGAGCACGAACATCGCCGGGATGATCGCGAAGTACTTCGCGATGTCGTTGGCGATGGAGAACGTCGTGAGGGCGCCGCGCGTGATGAGGAGCTGCTTGCCGATCCCGACGATCTCGATGAGCTTGGTCGGGTCGGAGTCGAGGTCGACCATGTTGCCGGCCTCCTTCGCGGCCGTGGTCCCCGTGCTCATCGCGACGCCGACGTCGGCCTGGGCCAGCGCGGGGGCGTCGTTCGTGCCGTCGCCCGCCATCGCGACGAGCTTCCCGCCCTGCTGCTCGCGACGGATGAGCGCGAGCTTGTCCTCGGGCGTGGCCTCGGCGAGCACGTCGTCGACGCCGGCCTCGTCCGCGATGACGCGGGCCGTGACCTTGTTGTCGCCCGTGACCATGACGGTCCGGATGCCCATGGCGCGCAGCTCGGCGAACCGCTCGACGAGCCCCTCCTTGACGACGTCCTTGAGGTGGACGACGCCGAGCAGCCGGGCGGGCGCGTCGCCCACCTGCTCCGCGACGACGAGGGGGGTGCCTCCCTGGGCGCTCACGGACTCGACGTCGGCGTCCACGGCCTTGGCGACGAGCGCATGCTCGGACGGGCGGTCCGTGGGACGGTCGTACGACTCGCCGCCGGTGGACCGCACCCACTGGTGCACGACGCTCGCCGCGCCCTTCCGCACCCGCCGGACTGCCGACGCCGCGCCGTCGTCGGCGCTGCCGGGCAGGTCCACGCCCGACATGCGGGTCGACGCGCTGAAGGGGACGAGCGTGGCGCCGACGAGGGCGTCGTCAGCGAGGGCGGGGCGGCCGTAGTCGGCCTGGGTCAGGTCGACGATGCTCCGGCCCTCGGGGGTCTCGTCGGCGAGCGACGAGAGCTGGGCGGCCTCGGCGAGGTGGTCGGCGTCCACACCCGGCGCGGGCAGGAGCGCGCTGGCGCGCCGGTTGCCGTAGGTGATGGTGCCGGTCTTGTCGAGCAGGAGGACGTCGACGTCGCCGGCGGCCTCGACCGCGCGCCCGGACATCGCGAGCACGTTGCGCTGCACGAGCCGGTCCATGCCGGCGATGCCGATGGCCGAGAGGAGCGCGCCGATCGTCGTCGGGATGAGGCAGACCAGCAGCGCGACGAGCACGACGAGCGACTGGCGGGCGTGCGAGTACACGGCCATGGGCTGCAGGGTCGCCACGGCGAGCAGGAAGATGATCGTGAGCGACGCCAGGAGCACGTTGAGCGCGATCTCGTTGGGGGTGCGCTGACGCTCCGACCCCTCGACGAGCGCGATCATCCGGTCGACGAACGTCTGGCCGGGTTCCGCGGTGATCCGCACGACGATCCGGTCGGACAGGACCGTCGTGCCGCCGGTGACGGCCGTCCGGTCGCCTCCCGACTCGCGGATGACGGGAGCCGACTCCCCCGTGATGGCGGACTCGTCGACGGACGCGACGCCCTCGACGACGTCGCCGTCGCCGGGGATCGTCTCGCCGGCCGTCACGACGACGAGGTCGCCGACGTGCAGCTGCGAGGACGCCACCTCGACGGTGGGCAGCGCCGCCAGCCCCGACCCGTACGCGAGCTGGTCGGACGTGCCCTGGACCTTGCGCGCCGTCGTCGTGCGCTGCGTCGCGCGCAGGCTGGACGCCTGGGCCCGCCCGCGGCTCTCGGCGACGGCCTCGGCGAGCGTCGCGAACAGCACGGTGATCCACAGCCACACGGCGATCACCCACGCGAACACGCTGGGTTCCACCACGGCGAGCACGGTCGTGAGCGCGGCCCCGACCTCGACGACGAACATGACGGGCACCCGCCACATCTGCCGAGGATCCAGCTTCCGCACCGCGGCCGGCACGGCCGCGCCCAGCGCACCCAAGGTCAGCGAGCGCGGTGGCTTGCGACCGGGAAGGCCGCGGCCGGAGCGGGGGGTGGGGCGGGTCGTGGCGGGTCTGGCGGGAGCGTCGCGAGGAACGAGCGGCGCGGATGGAAGACCCGCCCCGCCCCCCGCGGAGGCAGCGGCCGAAGGCGACAACGACGACGAGCTCATGACAGCGACTCCACGACGGGGCCCAGCGACAGGGCGGCGACGAAGGTGAGGCCCACGACGACGACGGCGACCGCCCCGACGAGCCCGACGAAGAGGGGCTTGTGGGTGGGCAGGGTGCCGGCGGACGCGGGGACGGCGGGCTGCGAGGCGAACCGCCCGGCGAGGGCGAGGACGAGCGCGATGGGCACGAACCGGCCGACGAGCATCGCGAGGCCGAGGAGGGTGTTGTAGTACGGGGTGCCGCTGGTGATCCCGCCGAACGCGCTGCCGTTGTTGTTGGACGCGGACGTGAACGCGTAGAGGATCTCGGACAGCCCGTGCGGGCCGGTGTTGAGGGGCCCGGCGAGCCCGGCGCCGGTGACGACGGAGACGCCCGTCCCGACGAGCACGAGCAGCGGCATCGTCAGCACGTACAGCGCGACGAGCGTGATCTCCTTCTGCCCGATCTTCTTGCCGAGGTACTCGGGCGTGCGGCCGACCATGAGCCCGGACAGGAACACGGTCACGATCGCGACGACCAGCATCCCGTAGAGGCCCGAGCCGACGCCGCCGGGCGCGATCTCGCCGAGCATCATGTCGAACATGGCGAGCCCGCCGCCGGGGGCGGTGAGCGAGTCGTGCGTGGTGTTGACCGCGCCGGTGGAGGTGAGCGTCGTCGTGGCGGCGAACAGGGCGCTGGCCCCGAGCCCGAACCGGGTCTCCTTGCCTTCCATCGCGGCGCCCGCGGCGTCCGGCGCGGCGCCGGGCCCGGCGAGCTCGGACCAGGTGAGGAGACCGACGGCGGCGACGAACAGGGCGCCCATCGCGCCGAGGATCGCCCAGCCCTGGCGGCGGTCGCCGACCATGAGCCCGAAGGTCCGCGGGAGCGAGAACGGGATCATCAGGGTCAGGAAGATCGCGAGCATGTTGGTCCAGCCGCTCGGGTTCTCGAACGGGTGGGCGGAGTTGGCGTTGAAGAAGCCGCCGCCGTTCGTGCCGAGCTGCTTGATGGCCTCCTGCGAGGCGACGGGTCCGCCGAGGACGTCCTGGCTGCCGCCGCCGACGGTGGTGATCGCCTCGTGCGGGAGGAAGTTCTGGATGACACCGCCCGCGACCAGGAGGATCGCGGCGACGAAGGCGATGGGGAGCAGGATGCGCACGTTGGCGCGCACCAGGTCGGACCAGAAGTTGCCCACCCGCCCGTCGGTGAGCGAGCGCGAGAAGCCGCGCACGAGCGCGATCGCGACCGCGATGCCGACGGCGCCGGACACGAAGTTCTGGACGGCGAGACCGAGCATCTGGAGCAGGTGCCCCGCGGCGGCCTCGCCGGAGTACCACTGCCAGTTGGTGTTGGTCACGAACGAGACGGCGGTGTTCCAGGCGCCGGACGGGTCGAGCCCGCTGAAGCCGAGGTTGAGCGGCAGGTGCGCCTGGAGACGCCCGAGCGCGTAGAGGGCCAGGATCGACGCCATCGAGAAGCCGAGGAGCGACAGCAGGTAGCCGCGCCACGTCTGCTCGGCGTCGGGGTCGACGCGGACCGCGCGGTACGCGGCCGACTCGACGCGCAGGTGGCGGGGGCTGGTGAAGACGCGGGCCATGTATGCGCCGAGGGGCAGGTGCACGGCAGAGAGGAGGACGAGCAGGACGCCGATCTGCGCGACGGCGAACCACGCCTCGGTGGTGGTGCTCATGGTGGCGCCGTCACCCGACCTTGTCGCTGCGCAGGAGCGCGACGAACAGGTAGACGGTGAGGGCGGCGGCGACGATCAGGCCGACCCAGTCCTCCGCTCTCATCGCCCCTCCCTTCGGCCGATGCCGCGGCGGGACACCACAGCCACGGCGGCGAAGAACGCCACCGTGATCAGGACGTAGACGAGGTCGGCCATGAGCCGCGCACCTCTTCCGGACGGTTCGTCGCCCGACGGCGCCGGGCGGCCCCGCGTGTGCCGGGGCACCTCCCGTTCTAGGCGCGCCCGAGGGCCCGGCCGGTCGCTTTGACGGAACGTTGACGGCGGTCCGGAGGATCTTGACGCCCCGGTGACGGACGCCCGCCGACGGTGACGCTCCGCCCCCCGACGGTGACGCTCCGCCCCCCGACGGTGACGCTCCGCTCGCCGACGGTGACGTTCCGTTCGCCGAAGTAGCGCCTTTCGCCCGAGGTAGCGCGCACTCCGTGCTACGTCGAGCGAAAGGCGCTACCTCGCGGCCGAGGGTGGCCGGAGTGCGCCGTCGAGCGTGCGGACGGACTCTGGGAGCACCCGTCGGACCTGAGACGTGGAGGACGGCATGACGAGCGTGAGCATCATCGGGGCGGGCGGCATGGCTCGCGCGATCGCCGGCGTCGCGAAGAACGCGGGCGCGGATCTCCAGGTCGTGAGCCGGGACCCGACCGAGGCGCGGAGGGTCACGACGGAGCTCGGCGCCGGCACGCCGGGCACGCTCGGCGACCCGCTCACCGGCGAGATCGTCGTGCTCGCGCTCCCGTTCTCGGCGGCGACCGAGGTCGCCGGTCAGCAGCGTGAGGCGCTCGCCGGGCGGATCGTCGTGGACATCACCAACCCGGTCAACTTCGCGACGTTCGACGCACTCGTCGTGCCGACCGACTCCTCGGCCACGGCAGCGATCCAGGAGGCCGCGCCCGAGGCCAAGGTCGTCAAGGCGTTCAGCACCACGTTCGCTGCCACGCTCGAGCGAGGGACGCTGAGCGGCGCGCCCCTCGCGGTGCTCGTCGCGGGCGACGACGACGGCGCACGGCGAGCCGTCATCGATCTTGCGAACGCCGCAGGGCTGCGGGGCGTCGACGCGGGCAACCTCAAGCGGGCCCGGGAGCTCGAGGCGCTCGGCTTCCTGCAGATGACGCTCGCCGCGTCGGGCGGGACGACCTGGGACGGGGGCTTCGCGCTCGTCGGCCCGTGACTGGCACCGTCGGCGAACCGCGCGTCACCCTCGGCAAACCGCGCGTCACCCTCGGCAAACCGCGCGTCACCCTCGGCGAACCGGGCGTCACCCTCGGCGAGCGTGGTCAGCCGACGTGCACGACGGGGCGGGTCCGGGGGTCCGGGTCGGCGGAGCGCAGGACCTCGCGCGTGATGGGCCCGACCTCGCCGGTGCCGAACAGCAGGTACCGCGCCATACGGCTGACGGGGTTGCCCTCTTCCCAGTCGACGTAGATCTCGGGTGGGACGCGCGTCCGGTCGCGCACGGCCAGCGCGACGGACGCGATGGTCCCCGCCACGTTGGAGCTCGCGACGGTGAGCGTCGGGAAGCCGTACCGGTACTCGCCCCGGACCTCGAGGCGCTCCTCGAACTCGGACGAGTCGAGCACGGTGACCTCGAGGAACACGAGGGGGACGTCGTCGGGCACGCGGCGCAGGCGCCGGACCTCCGCCGCCTTGGCCGTGTACTCGGCCCGCCCGACGCGGAACGAGGGCCGGCCCCGCCGGGCGAGCGCGGCCTCGCGCGCCTTGGGCGTGAGGGGGATGTCGTCGTCGGCGCCGGGCGGCTCGTGCGCGACGAGCTGCACGGCCTCGCCGGGCTCGGTGTCGTCGAGGATCCGGAGGGCGACGTCGTCGAGCACGACGCCCGCGTCGCGCACCCGGAACGAGCGCCCGATCCGCGAGACCGCGGACAGCACCACGATCGCCAGCACGAACACCAGGCCGATCCGGAGGCCGTCGGGACGCTCGGCGATGTTCGCGATCGTCGTGTAGACGAAGACGGCGGCCACGAGCCCGAACATCACGGTCGCCCGGCGCTCGCCCGCGCGGCGCGCGGACACGGTGCAGGCCACGGCCGCGGACGTGATGAGCACGAGCACGCCCGTGGCGTACGCGCCGCCCTGCGCGTCGACGCTCGCCCTGAAGATCAGCGTGATGACGACGGCGACGAACAGGAAGACGAGCACCAGCGGGCGTCGCGCGCGCGTCCACTCGGGCGCCATGCCGTAGCGCGGCAGGTAGCGCGGCACGAGGTTGAGCAGCCCGGCCATCGCGGACGCTCCCGCGAACCAGAGGATGAGGATCGTCACGACGTCGTAGACCGACCCGAACCCGGCGCCCAGGTACTCGTGCGCGACGTACGCGAGGGCGCGGCCGTTGGCGGGCTGCCCGGGCTGGAAGTCGTCGGCGGGGATGAGGACGGTCGTGACGAACGAGCTCAGCACGAGCATCGCGCTCATGATCACCGCGGAGGTCGTGAGGAGCTTCTTGGCGCCGAGGATCCGGCCGACGGGCTTGGCCTCGGTGTCGCCGGGACGCCCCTGGATCTCGGGCATGACCGCGACGCCCGTCTCGAACCCCGACAGGCCGAGCGCGAGCTTGGGGAAGACGACGAGCGAGACGAGCACGATCGCGACGGGGTCGGGATGCTCGACGCTCAGCAGGTTCCGCCACTGCGTGACGACGTGCGGCGCGGTCGCGACCTGCCAGAGCGCGTCGCCGACGACCACGACGTTGAGCAGCAGGTAGGCGCCGACGAGCGGGACGGCGATGCTGATCGCCTCGCGGAAGCCCTTGAGGAAGACGGCGGCGAGCGCGGCGAGCAGCAGAAGGGTGATCGCCATGTGCTGCCCGCGGAGCGCCTCGGGCATGAGCGGGTTCTCGACCGCGTGCGCCGCGGCGTCGGCGGCGGACAGCGTCATGGTGATGACGAAGTCCGTGGCCGCGAACCCGAGGAGCACGAGGACGAAGACCTTGCCCGCCCACCACGGGAGGAGGTGCTCGAGGATCGCGATCGATCCCTCGCCGTGCGGCGAGTCGCGCGCGACCCGGCGGTAGACGGGGAGCGCTCCGCCGAGCGTCAGCGCGACGAGGACGAGCGTCGCGACGGGGGCGACGGCGCCGGCCGCGAGCGCCGCGATGCCGGGCTGGTAGCCGAGGGTGGAGAAGTAGTCGACGCCGGACAGGCACATGACCTGCCACCAGCGGTGGCGTCGGCTCCCTTCCTCGGGGACGCCGTGGGGACCTTGCTCGCGGGCGGGGCGGCGTTCGTACCCGGCGAGCAGGAACCTGCGCACCCGGCTGGGTGTTGCTATCGACACTCGGAGAATGATCCGCCACCCGCGGCGCCGCGGCGAACCTGGGACCTTCTCGTTCGACGGCTACCCTCGGTAGGATCATGGGTATGAAGGTGAGTGTGAGCCTGCCAGCTACCGATCTGTCGTTCCTCGACGCGTATGCGCGGCGCCTCGAGCTGCCGTCCCGCTCGGCCGCGCTGCACGACGCGGTGCGAGCCCTCCGCGACCGCGACCTCGAAGCCGCTTATCTCGAGGCGGACGAGGACTGGTACGCCTCGTCGGACCGGGAGGCCTGGGACCGCTCCTCGAGCGACGGGCTCGAGGACGACCGTGCGGCGCGGTGAGGTCTGGCGGGTCGACCTGGACCCGGCTCGCGGCACCGAGGAGTCGAAGGTGCGTCCCGTCGTGATCGTCTCGAACGACGCCCGCAACCGCGCGGCGCAGCGCTCGGGCCGCGGGGCCCTCACTGTCGTGCCGCTGACGACGAACGTCGCGCGGGTCCTGCCGTTCCAGGTCCTGGTCCCGGCCCGGGAGGCCGGGCTCGACCACGACTCGAAGGCTCAGGCCGAGCAGGTCCGGTCGCTCGACGTCGAGCGGTTCGTCGGGCGTGTGGGAGTTCTCGACGTCGCGACCGTCGCGGCGCTCGACGAGGCCCTGCTCCTGCATCTCGGCCTCGGACGCTAGGGGCCGGCCCATCGAAGGGGCCTAGCTTTCACCACCCCATCCCGCATGTTCCACAGTCGGCTGCGACGCCGCCCGTAGGGTGCCGGCATGGCAGAGCTTGGATCCGTCGAGTGGCCACCGACCCCCATCAGGACCGAACGCCTCGTGCTGCGCGCACCGGCAGCCCAGGATCGTGCCGTGGTGATCGAGCTGCACGCCTCGCCCGAGGTGAGCGCCTTCATCGGCGGGCCACAGCCGCGTGACGAGCTCGAGCGTCTGGTACCCCTGGTGCCGAGGCAGCGTCCGGGCGGATTCGTCGTCGAGTTCGACGGGGCGACGATCGGAGTCGTCTCTCTGGAACGACGCGACGCGAGCTACGAGATCCGTCCTGCAGCCGGCAAGGTCGACCTGGGCTACCTGTTCCTGCCGAGCGCGTGGGGAAAGGGCTATGCCACCGAGGCCTGCGCGGCGACGCTCCGTTGGTTCGCTGATGCACTTCCCGGCGAGCCGGTCGTCCTCGCTACCCAGACTGCCAATGAGGCCGCGGTGCGCCTCGCCGTGAGGCTGGGCTTCGCGGAGGTCAAGCGTCTCGAGGCCTACGGCACCGAGCAGTGGTTCGGGGTCTGGTCCGCAGCGAGGCCTTGAGACGGCACGCTGTCCGGCTGCCGCACAGTCGGGTCTTGACGCAAGGTTGCGCAAGAACCTCACAGTTCGATGACGGTTCTCTACCCGCATCTTGTGAGGTTCCTGCGCACAGGCCTACGCTCGCCCCAGCCCGCGACGACGCGGCTGCGGCCCGCGCGGCCGCCGTCTCCACCGAGAGAAGACGAGTCGACGATGACACGACAGCTCCCCCGACCCCGGCAGCCCCGGCGGCCCCACCGCATCGCCACCGCACGAGCCGTCGCCACGACCGCGGCCCTGACGACGGCGCTCGGGCTCGTCGCCACGACCGGCGGCGCCGCGCTCGCCCACGGCAAGCCCCAGGGCCCGATCCCCACGAAGGTCACGACGGCGGGCATCGACCCGTCGCTCACCGCAGGCCGCGGCGCCTCCCTCGGCGTCACCGAGTACGAGGCCGAGAACGCGGTCACGAACGGCACGGTGATCGGGCCGGGCCGCGACGCCTACACCCTCCCGGCCGAGGCGTCGGGCCGGTCGGCGGTGAGCCTCGACCGCGGCGAGTACGTCGAGTTCACGCTGGCGAAGGCCACGAACGCGATCACGGTCCGCTACTCGATCCCGGACGCACCGCAGGGCGGAGGGATCACCTCGCCGCTGGCTGTGACGACGTCGGGCAAGGGCGCGGGCGCGCTCGCCAAGACCGTCACGCTCACCTCGCAGTACGCGTGGCTGTACAACGCGTACCCGTTCAGCAACGACCCGACCCTCACCACGTCGATCCAGCCCGACTGGTGGACGGTGGAGTGCAACTGCTCCCCGGGCACGACGACGACGTTCCCGGCACCGTTCCGCCCCAACCACTTCTACGACGAGCAGCGCGTGCTCCTCGGCCGGACCCTGCCCGCCGGAGCCACCCTGCGCCTCGAGGTGCCGAAGAACGCGACGGCGGCCACGACGACCATCGACGTCCTCGACACCCAGCGTGTCGCCGGCCCGAAGATCGACCTGGTCGCCGCGAACGCCCTGCTGTTCGGCGCCGACGCGACGGGCCGGCGCGACTCCGCGCCCGCGCTCGAGAAGGCCATCGCGTTCGCGCAGAAGCACCACCTCAAGGTCTACGTCCCCGCCGGGACCTACCAGGTGAACCGGCACGTCGTGGTCGACGACGTCACGATCGAGGGCGCCGGCTCCTGGTACACGATCTTCAAGGGCCACCAGGTCACGCTCGACGAGCCCGCGGCGGACGGCTCCGTCCACACGGGCGTGGGCTTCTACGGGAAGTCCGCCGACGACGGCGGCTCGACGAACGTGCACCTGTCCGGGTTCGCGATCGAGGGTGACGTGCGCGAGCGCATCGACACGGACCAGGTCAACGGCATCGGCGGTGCGTTCAGCGACTCGACGATCGACGGCCTGTACATCCACCACACGAAGGTCGGGATCTGGGTCGACGGCCCGATGACGAACCTCCGCATCACCAACAACGTCGTCGCCGACCAGATCGCCGACGGCCTGAACTTCCACACCGGCGTCACGGACTCGGTCGTCCGCAACAACTCCTTCCGCAACACGGGCGACGACGCGATGGCCATGTGGTCCGACGGCACCGAGGACGCGAACGACACGTTCGACCACAACACCGTCCAGACGCCGGTCCTCGCGAACGGCATCGCGCTGTACGGCGGCCGGGACCTCACGGTCTCGAACAACTTGGTCTCCGACCCGATCCGCGAGGGCTCGGCGATCCAGCTCGGCTCACGCTTCGGCGCCACGGCGTTCGCCGGGACGATCGCAGTCGCCGACAACACGACGGTGCGCGGCGGCCCGCGCGAGCTCAACTGGAACTTCGGGCTCGGCGCGCTGTGGATCTACGCGCTCGAGAAGAGCATCGACGCCGACATCCAGATCACCGGCGACCACTTCCTCGACAACACGTACGCGGCGCTCATGGTCGTGTCGGACTACGGGGTCAAGGACAAGGTCTCCGTGCCGAACGTCCACATCAAGGACGTGCGGGTCGACGGCGCCGGGACCGACGTCCTCATCGCCCGCGCTGCGGGGCACGCCACCATCCAGAACACCGACGTCCGGAACATCGGCTGGTGGGGCGTGAACAACTGCGGGTCGTTCAACTTCACGGCCGCGGGGTCGGAGTTCGGCATCGACGACCTCGGCGGCAACGACGGGATCGACAACAACGCCGAGTACCACCCCGGCACCAACTGGCTCGCCCCGTACACGCCGAACGCGATCACGTGCAACGACCGTCCGACGGTCGTCGCGCCGCCCGCCCCCTCGACGTGGGTGCAGCCCTCGCACGGGCTGTGACGACCCGCTGACCCGGCGTCGTCGGGCGGGGGCTCC